>JAUMDJ010000032.1:0-3349 GCA_032121895.1 Chloroflexota bacterium
CTGCGAATCTCGCCGCCGTGAACTACGTGCTCCGAGACGGCGCACCGGTTGGACACAACGCGGTCAACATCGGCAGTGGTGTGGGCACGAGCGTAAAGCAGGCGATCAGCGCCGTTGAGCGCGCAACCAAGCGCACGGTCAACGTTGAGGTTCAACCGCGTCGCGCAGGTGATCCGCCGCGGCTAATCGCGGACATCACACGCGCCGTTGCACTTCTGAACTGGCGACCGCGCCAGAGCGAAACGACGCGCATCATCCGCAGCCTGATCGGCTGAACCTCAGTCTGATCGGCTGAGCCGCGGACTTAGCCTTCGCGCTTCTCCGGCACTGCCTGCAGTAGGTACATGCCGATGAGCATCGTCACCAACAGCGTGAGCAGTCCGAGCTGATACGCGACAATGCCGAGAGGCTCAAGCAGGAGAGCGACCGTGAATCCATAGAGCAGACCACCAATCACCTGTGACCCCTTCCCAACCAGGCTGTAGAGGCCATAAAACTCGCCGAGCTTGTCTGGGGGGGAGAGGCGCAGCATGAGAATGCGGTCGGCACCGGCGAGCCCGCCAAAGCCAAATCCGAGCACCACACCGGCAACGATGAACGGGATTGGCGAGATGAAGAGCGAGCCAATGACAAGTGCGATCGCCCAGAGGGTGAGCACCCTGCGGAGCGTCGTCTTCGGCCCGCTCCTATCTGTCATGCGCCCCCAGAAGAGTCCGCCCACCACGGCGGTTGTCGCGAGCGCAACAAGCACATAGTTCGCTTCGCCTTGCGAGAATCCAACCGCCCGCACCGCAAAGACCGCCATGATCGAGATCACGGTGTTCTGCGCGTCGGTATAGAAGAAGCGTGCAATCAAGAATCGTCGC
Source organism: Chloroflexota bacterium (assembly GCA_032121895.1). Classification (GTDB taxonomy): domain Bacteria; phylum Chloroflexota; class Limnocylindria; order Limnocylindrales; family Limnocylindraceae; genus Limnocylindrus. Next base: position 867 of record JAUMDJ010000032.1, read on the forward strand.
AACCCTGGGTACTTCCCGAGCTCGCGAATCGTCTTCGCAGTTGCCCGGAGTGAGAAACCACTTCCACGAGTTGCACGCGTCGCAACAGGGACTTCACGAATGAAGATGAAGATCGGCAGCGCCAAGATGGCAAAGAGGAGCGGTGCGACCACGAAGACCTGCTCCACACTGAGGCCGCCGAAGAGGATGATTACGCCAATCAATACGGTTCCCAGGTAGCCAAGTCCATTCCCAAGTCCAGAGACCCAGCCGCGATTCGCAGGGGTGCTCACGATCTTGATCGTGGCGTCGTAGTAGACGAGTGCCGACTGGTAGCCGAAGTTGGCAATACAGAAGAGGAGCACGCCAGCCATCACAGGGACGGAAGGAATGAGGATCGCCGGAATAATGGCGAGCGCCGTGAAGAAGAGGAGATACGGCAGGCGCCTTCCTGTGCGATCCGAGAGTGCGCCGATCGCTGGAGATACCAGCGCGTTTACCCCAACAGAGAGGGCGATGGAGATCTGGAGCCAGAGGTTCCCCTGGGCCTCGCCAAGTACACCTTCACTCGTCAGGTAGAGGCCGATCGCGTAGGAGAAGATGCCGTACGACCAGATTGTGTTTGCAAGGTCGTAGAGCGTCCATGACGCGATCCATGTCGCCGGAACGGTGATGCGGACGCCGCCCGCGTTTGCGCGTGTTGCCATCTCGTAACCCTCCCTCGCAGTCGGGTCGTGATGGGCTCACAACTGCCGCGTGCCCTATGAGGATGAACGCTCCCGTGGCTCCCCGCACGCCTCGCTGCGCAGGACGCACCCGCACGAACTGAGCGTGGCGGCGGGTACGATCTGCACATGCCGAAGCGAAAGACGAACCCTGCATCCACGTGGGCGAAGGGGCTCGCGCGTCGGCGGCCAGCGCTCGTCAGCGACGTGTTAACCGGGCTCGCAGGACTCTACGGGGTACCGCGCTGGAAGCCACGACTCGATCCGATCAGTGAACTCGTCACGACAATCTTGAGTCAGAACACCAGCGACGTGAATGCGGCACGCGCGTTCGACGCACTCCGTACGCGATACCCAGAATGGTCGGCGGTTGAGGCGGCACCAGTTCGCCAGCTCGCGAGTGTCATCAAGAGTGGTGGTCTCGCTGCGCAGAAGGCGCCGCGGATTAAAGCGGCGTTGAAGGCGACGCGCCTGCGCGCAGGCGACTACGACCTCTCCTTCCTGAAAGAGATGGAACCACTTGATGCGCGCAACTGGCTCACGGCAATCCCTGGCATCGGCCCGAAGACCGCATCGATCGTGATGCTCTTCTGCTTCGGCATCCCGCTGATGCCAGTGGATACACACGTTGAGCGCGTCAGCAAGCGAATCGGACTCCTCCCACCCAAGGCGAGCCTCGCGTTTGCCCATGATGCGTGGCTGCACCTTGTGGAGCCGAGTCGGATGTACGAGGCACATGTTGCGCTGATCCGTCACGGACGCGGGCACTGCGACGCGTTGCGGCCGCAGTGTGGTGGTTGCCCAGTGCGTGCGCGGTGTCGTTACGTGGATCGACGCGCGCCGTAGGGAGGCGTCAGGTCCGAGACCAGCCCACTCGTTCAAAGCGCACAGCGTCGGGAAATCCCACGACTTCAACAGCCTCCCCTGTTCTCAGCGCGAGCTGCGCACCACCCCCTGGCGTTTCGGGGTCGTGCAGCGCCGTGATCCGTGCATCGTGCGGCCCCTCTGCATGCGCAAGGATGCTCCACTCGCCAAGTGCACCGAGCCCCGCAACCGTCCGAATCGGATGACCGCCACACGTGCATGACGCAGCGCGCCGACCGAGCGCCATCGCAGAGGCTGAGTCCGCAACCACGGTCAACTCTGGGTGCGCGATCCAGCGACGAAGTTGCGACGCGCGCAGGGGATCTTCGGCAAGCAGTGTCGCGTCACCTCCGCAGAGGAAGATGGTCCCGCGCAGTGGATCGCCGCTGCCAGGCGACAAGATCTCCACCGCGCTGTTGCGTTGGCCAAGGAGGGCGGCGAGCGTCTGCGCTTGGCGCAGGTCGTGCGAGGCGAGCGATGCGAGGTGGAGTGGAGCTGGCGCCGTTGCGAGCCAGTCGAGCGCCTCAGGCCACGCGTCTGCCCGAAGCCCGAGTCCGCCGCCAGAGAGGATGAGTCGTGCCACCCTCTGATCCTAGCGGCGAGTCGTGCGCCATACTGCGCGCATGAGCGAACGAGTTGCACAGGGGCGCATCGTCTTGATTGGGTCTGGAGAGATCGGTCCTTCCATGGCGCCTATGCATCGCGCACTTGCGGCGAGCCTCCCCGCGCGCAGCACGCCACCGTCGCTCGTGGCGCTTGACGGCTCGTACGACTTCCAGACAAACCGTGCCGAAATGGGGGAGAAGATCGCCGTCTTCTTCCGCTCAAAGGTTGGCGTTCCAACAACGGTCGTGGGCCTTCCAGAGACCGAACGCCCCGGCGCAGACCTTGCGCCCACGGCGTTTAGCGCGACGC
>JAUMDJ010000033.1:0-2005 GCA_032121895.1 Chloroflexota bacterium
TCAATTCCAATCTTCATGCTGGGCTCTTCTCCTCTTCGCTGACGTGCGTCAGCTCCGCGCCAAGGCCACGGAACTTCTCCTCAATGGTGGCATAGCCGCGGCGGACGTGGTGCGCGCCGTGGATCCTGCTCTCGCCAGGGGCGGCGAGTGCGGCAAGCATGAGCGTGGCTCCTGCGCGCAGATCGGGGATATCCGCCTCAGCAGCAGTGAATGTGGTTGGCCCACTGATCCGCGCGTGCCGCGGGTCGAGGATCTCCACCTGTGCGCCAAAGTTGCGCAGGCCTACCAGCCATTCAAGTCGATCTTCAAAGATCGTCTCATGAATGTTGCTGATGCCCGACGCGCGCGTCAGGATCAGTCCTGCAGAAGGCTGGAGGTCGGTGGCGAGCCCTGGATACGGAGCGGTCGTGATGTCTACCGCCTTGTATGAACCTTCACCCTGTGGCGTACCGCTGACCCGTAGAGTTTTTCCCGTCACGCTGTGCTCAACGCCCATTCGCTCCAACACCTGCAAGAAACCACCAAGGTGCGCCGGTTCAATCTCCGTAATCTCAATGCTGCCGCCAATCACTGCGGCGGCGGTTGCGAATGTTCCCGCTTCAATTCGATCAGGCATCACGCGGTGTGTTGCACCGTGCAGCGCATCAACGCCTTGAATTTCAATCACATCTGGTGCAGTGCGTTGGACCTGCGCGCCCATTGCATTGAGGAGCGTGATGAGATCGTCCACCTCTGGCTCCTGCGCAGCAGGCTGGATGCGCGTCGTCCCTTTTGCAAGTACCGCGGCGAGCATTGCATTCTCTGTCCCCATCACGGTGACGTGCGGGAAGGTGATATCTGCGCCGCGCAGTCTGCCGCTGCTCTTTGCAAAGTAGTAGCCATCGCGATAATCAATCTCTGCGCCGAGCGCGCGCATTGCATCAACATGAAGATTGACGGGGCGTCGTCCAATTCGATCGCCGCCAGGATTGCTGATGATGACGCGACCGAATCGCGCAAGGAGTGGGCCGAGCAACATGAAGCTCGCCCGCATCTTGGCCGCCGCCTCCAGCGGAACGAAGAGCCACTCCACGTCGCCCGCAGTGAGATCCATCGTGCCATCTGATTCACGTTCCACCGCAACACCAAGATCGCGGAGTGTGTCGCGCAGCACCTCAATATCAAGGATCTCTGGAACGTTTTCGAGTCGAAGCGTTTCGCCAGTGAGTACCGACGCGGCCATCATCTTGAGCGCGGCATTCTTTGCGCCGGATACGCGCACGCTGCCACTGAGCGGACGACCACCTGTGATGTGGAACGCCTCTTTGGCAAGCACCGTGGGGCGGTACTCCCAGGAGAAGGGCTTGGGCATCGGTTCCTTACTCATGCGTGGATTCTCGCCCCTCTCCCCTCACGGCGTCCAACCGAGCAGCTTCTTGTGCGCTGGGGCGTTGTTCGCAGTGAGATGCGAGGCGTTCGGCGAGGCGTTGTGCGAGGCGTCAGGGAGATCAGCCGCGGCGGCGGCGGCGCTCCGCAAGGCTCGACTGAAGGAGTGCGCGGGCCATGCTGGCTCGAGCCGCAGCAACGGCTCCTGGGTCTGCCTGGTCTACCTGCGCGAGCGCCTGCTCGGCGACCGCCTTTGCCTTTTCAATCGCCTCCACGTCAAGGTCCGCGGCGAGATCAGCAGACTCTGCAAGCACCAGAACGCGATCTGGACGCACCTGCACGAACCCGCCAATGATCGCCAAGAGCTCCACGCTCCCGTCCTTCAAGGTGATTCGTCCCTCGCCAAGTCCGAGCACGGTGACGTACGGCTCGTGCTTGGGCAGGATCCCGATCTCTCCGTCAACTGTTGGAAGGACAAGCGCCGTTGCCTCACCGCTCCAGGTGAGTCGCTCCGGCGTCACGATCTCCAACGAGAATGGCATGCGCTACTTCGCCATTGCGGCGGCGTTCGCGCGTACGTCGTCCAGCGTGCCGGCGAGGAAGAACGCCTGCTCTGGCAGTGCGTCGGCCTTCCCTTCCA
>JAUMDJ010000034.1:0-2070 GCA_032121895.1 Chloroflexota bacterium
TCGCTCGTGAGGGTAGAGATCGCCGCAGGGAGTAGCACCGCTGCGATCGCTGAGCAGCTCTTTGCCGCCGGGCTGATTGCTGACCCGACAGGATTCATCATTGCGGTCGGCCGCGCCGGATTCGAAGGACAGCTTCAGGCGGGGCTCTTTCAGGTTGCAGGTAGCATGACGCCAGCAGAGGTTGCAGCGGCACTGACGCAGCCGTATCGGGAGCCGGCGATCGCAGTGCAGTTGCGTGCGGGCCTTCGCCTCGAACAGATCGTTGCGCAAGCGGGAACGATTGATCTCCCCTTCACGCAGCGCGAACTCCTTGACCTCTTGCGCACGCCACCCGCCGCGCTTCTCGCTGACTACGATTGGCTGGATCTACCTCGCGGGGGAACGCTGGAGGGGCGACTCGGATCTGGCACATTCAATGTGCCAGTGAGCGCCACTGCGGAGCGATTCGTCCGCATGCTGCTTGATCGCTTCGCAGAGCAGGTTCCTGCTGAGTTGCGCGGCCCAACAGCAGATGGCCGTTCGTTCCATGAGGTACTCACCCTCGCCTCAATCGTTGAACGAGAGGCGGCACTTGATGAGGAACGCCCGCGCATGGCGGGCGTCTATGCGTATCGCCTCCAAGAGGGGATCGGCCTCTTCGCAGACCCAACAATCATCTGGGTTGCCGACTCAGCCGCGCTTCGAACGCTGAAGCTCTCGCAGTGGGAGAACTATGAGTTCTGGACCTTCCCGCCACAGCCGTACGTTGGTTTGGTGCCGCCACGAGTGCCGCAAGACCTTGTCCCCTGGAACACCTTTGTGCGTGGTGGGCTCCCGCCGTCACCCGTCGCTTCACCATCACGCGCATCCATTGAGGCGGCGCTCAACCCAGACATGAGCCGTAAGGAGATGTACTTCGTTCTGATCCCGGATAGTGGTGGCCGACACGACTTCAGTAAGACGCTTGCTGAGCACGAAGCGAAGGCCAAGAAGTACGGTTACAGGTGAGCGCAGCGGAGGCGAGGCGCCCGGTTCCACGCGATTTCGCAGCGCCACCGAGTCAGGCAGACCTTCAACGATGGAGTGATGCAGATGCGACGGCGCGACCTGCGCGGATTGCGGCGCTTCGCGCGCGTGCCCGAGCAGAGGGTCTTGACGCACTCTTGCTTACGTCACACGCGGATGCGCGCTACTTTTCCGGCATCTGCTTTGGTCCAAATGAGGAGCCGACCGCCGGCGTGAGCGGTTGGCTCCTCATCTCTGCAGACGCGTTCGCCATCTTCGCCGATTCGAGGTACACGGTGCAGGCGCGCCGTGAAGCGGCACTCGCCACCACGCTCGATCCTGGGAGTGATCCGGGCGCCGCGATCGCGGCGTGGGCGAAGGCCCACGGCGTGCGCAACCTCGGCTTGGATCCTGGCGCAATCCGACACGCGATCTGGGAGCGCATGCGAGAGGCTGCCCCCGGACTCACCCTTACGCCGACGAAAGGTTGGGGGGTTGCCCTCCGCGCCGTAAAGGAGCCAGCGGAGATTGAGCGGATCGCCGCTGCCTGCGCGGTAGCAGATCGCGCACTTGCCGCCGTCCTGTCGAAGATCGTCCCTGGCGCAACCGAAGCGGAGATCGCGTGGCTCTTGGAGCGCGAAATGCGCGAAGGCGGGGCCGAGGCACTCGCATTTGATGTGGCCGCACTTGCCGGTCCAAACGCCGCACTCCCACATGGAAATCCAGGGGCGCGTCCGTTTCAGCGCGGCGAGGTTGCCCTCTTTGACTTCGGCGCACAAGTTGGGGGCTATCGCAGTGATATGACACGCACGCTCTTTGTTGGTGCTGCATCAGATGCTGATCTTGCGCTTTACCAGTGCGTGCTTGATGGACAGCAGGCGGCGATCGCTGCGCTGCAACATGCGGTGGAGAACGGGGCATCAGCGCTCCCCTCTGGACGCACAGCAGACGACGCCGCGCGCGCGGCAATGGGCGACGTGGTGGGCGTGTACGACCACGGGCTCGGCCATGGCATTGGGCTGCAGACTCATGAGTCGCCCTCGCTCTCGCGCGGTGCATCTGAGGTCCCGCTCCCTTCGCCAACCG
>JAUMDJ010000035.1:0-11705 GCA_032121895.1 Chloroflexota bacterium
GACTTGAGGCCTGGCTGACGCAAGATCCGTCGCCTGTGCAGCCTGAGTACCGCCGCAACGAGATGCTCGGATTTATTCGGCAGGGCCTCGAAGACTTCTCCATCAGTCGTGAGGGTGCAACCTGGGGGATCCCGTTCCCGATTCGCGAGGATGGGAGCAGCGCGCTTCACGCGGACGGAAGCGGCGATCCAGCCGCTGGAACGATCTATGTCTGGTACGACGCGCTCATTAACTATCTCACTGGCGCTGGCTTCCCAGCGGATCCGAAGGGTGCGCCGTGGTGGCCCGCAGATCTGCACATTATCGGTAAGGACATCAATCGATTCCACTCGGTCTTCTGGCCGGCGATGCTCTGGAGTGCTGGACTCGAAGCGCCGAAGCGCATCTGGGTGCACGGCTGGCTCCTCTCCAGTGGTGAGCGGATGAGCAAGAGCCGTGGCAACTTCCTCGATCCGAATAGTGCCGTAGCGGCGCTCGGCGCCGATGGTGCGCGCTTTGTTGCGCTGCGCGAAGTTCCATTTGACGGCGATGGCGAGGTGAGCTGGGACTCAATCATTCGTCGCTATAACTCCGAACTCGCCAACGACTTTGGCAACCTCGTGAATCGCGCAACGACCATGGCGAGCCGCGCGTTCGGTACAGAGGCTCCAGCACCGCGTGCAGCGGCAGTAGCGCCGCTGTCAGCTGAGTGGGAGTCGGCGCGCAGAAAGAGCGAGGCGGCGATGGAGGGGCTCGCGCTTCACCATTGGATCGGCGCCCTCTGGGAGTTCGTGGGTGCGGCGAACAGATTCGTTGATACGGAGAAGCCGTGGGAGTTGGCGAAGGCGGCGAAGGGTGGAGATGCCGCGGCGCGCGAGCAACTCGCTGGCGTCCTTGGCGACCTTCTTGAGGCCTGTCGACTCGTTGCGCTCTATGCGGCGCCCGTAATTCCTGAGACGGCGGAGAAGATCTGGACGCTCCTCGGTCACCCGTGGCCGTACGACGCCGCTGGTCACGGAAGTCAGACGCGCGCGGCACTCGGAGGGTGGGGGAGCGTTGCCGCAACAGGAGCACTCGGCGAGCCGGTCCCACTCTTCCCGCGACTTGAGACAGATGAGCAGCCGACCTCCGCTGACTGACGCGCACGGCCATCTGCAGGCCGATCGCTTTGATGCTGATCGCGACGAAGTAATCACGCGCCTGCGCGCTGAGGGGATGACGCGCCTCCTGATCCCGTCATGGAGCGTTGCGAGTTCTCAAGGGGCGGTGGAGATCGCGCGGGAGCACGACTGGATGGACGCCGCGATCGGAATCCATCCGCATCACGCCACAGATGAGGCGAGTCAGCGTGCCGCACTTTTGGCGCGCGCCGCTGAGCCTGAGGTCGTGGCGATCGGGGAGACGGGAATTGATACAAAACGCAACTACGCGCCGCTCGCAGATCAGATCGCAAACTTTGAGGCGCACATTGAGGTTGCCGTGCAACTTGGGAAGCCGCTGATCCTCCACTGTCGCTCCGCGGGGGACGGTGACGATGCCCAGCGCCAGCTGATCAAGACACTTAGGGAGTCGCCGATCGGCGCTCCCGGTGGTGTCGCCGCGTTTGGGGGGAGAGCGCCGTTCATCTTGCACAGCGCCTCGGGGAGCCAGGGCTACATTGAGGATGGGCTCGCACTCGGCGGGCTCGTCTCCATCTCTGGACTCGTCTTCCGCTCAGAGGAGCGCGCCACGGCGGAGTGGATTCGGGCGGTTCCGGCCGACCGGCTGTTGACGGAGACGGATGCACCGTGGCTGACGATGCCTGGCGCCCCTGATCCGAGTCGCAATGAGCCGGCGAATGTCGCCTTCACGTTGGCCTGGGTCGCCGAGCGGCGTGGCGAAGCGGTGGGTGATCTCGCGGCGGCGATCAGCGCCACCTACGACCGTGCCTTTCCTCGTCTCCGGCCACGCTCAGACTGAGCGTGGTGTTGGCACTCGGCAGGGGAGAGTGCTAACATCAAAGCAAGCGCACGAGCAGTGCGCGCTGTGAGCATCGCAGCGGGCGAGCGCCAAGCTGCTTAGCAGGAGGTTAAACACCATGGCGAAGAAGGCATCACTCCGACCCCTAGGCGACCGTGTGGTCGTCAAGCCGGTCCCACGGGACGAGAAGACGGCGAGCGGGATCATCCTTCCAGACACCGCCCAAGAGAAGCCACAAGAGGGCGAAGTCGTCTCCGTTGGTCCTGGTCGCATCCTCGATGACGGGAAGCGCGAGCCGATTGACGTGAAGGTGGGGGATCGCGTCCTGCATGCGAAGTACGCCGGCACCGAGTTCAAGCTCGATGGTGCGGAGTATCTGATCGTCGGCGCGAAGGACATCCTTGCGATCGTCGAATAACCACGTAATTCAACCGTAGTAAATAGAGCAAGAAAGTAGAGGTGCAGAATGGCAAAGCAGGTTGTATTTGACGAGGCGGCACGACGTGCACTCAAGCGCGGGATCGATAAGCTCGCCGATACGGTAAAGGTCACGATCGGCCCAAAGGGTCGTAATGTGGTCCTTGACAAGAAGTTCGGCGCACCAACGATCACCAATGACGGCGTGACGATTGCACGTGACATTGAGTTGGACGACCACTTTGAGAACATGGGCGCGCAGCTGCTCAAGGAAGTTGCGACCAAGACGGACGATGTTGCTGGTGACGGCACCACCACCGCCGTGGTACTCGGACAGGCGCTCGTCACTGAGGGCCTTCGCAACGTTGCCGCGGGTGCAAACCCGATGGTGATCAAGCGTGGACTCGACAAGGCGGTTGCCGCCGTTGTCGCAGAGATCAAGGCGCACTCCCGCAAGGTGGAGACGCGCGAGCAGATCGCCGCGGTTGCCTCTATCTCCGCCGCAGACCCGAGCGTTGGCGAACTGATCGCCGAAGTGATGGGGAAGGTCGGCAAGGATGGTGTGATCACCGTTGAGGAGGGCCAGTCGCTCGGCCTCGACAAGGAGTACACGGAGGGGATGCAGTTCGATCGCGGATACATCTCTGCCTACTTCGTCACGAATGCAGACCGGATGGAGGCACAGCTGGATAATCCAGCGATCCTCATCACCGACAAGAAGATCTCTGCAGTGCAGGATGCACTTCCTGCACTTGAGAAGGCGGTCGGCACCGGTCGACCACTCCTGATCGTCGCAGAGGACGTTGATGGCGAGGCGCTCGCCACCCTCGTGGTGAACAAGATCCGCGGCACCGTGCAGGTGCTTGCGGTGAAGGCGCCAGGCTTCGGTGACCGACGCAAGGAGATGCTCCGCGACATTGCGGTGCTCACCGGCGGCACGGTGATCTCGGAAGAGGTCGGCCGAAAGCTGGACAGCGTGACCGCCGAAGATCTCGGCTCCGCACGCCGCGTCGTCTCGTCAAAGGACAACACCACGATCGTGGATGGCTCTGGCAAGCCGGCCGAGATCAAGGCGCGCATGGCGCAGATCAAGGCACAGATTGAAGAGACCACATCCGACTATGACAAGGAGAAGCTCCAGGAGCGTCTCGCCAAGCTCTCCGGCGGCGTCGCCGTGATCAAGGTGGGTGCAGCAACTGAAGTTGAGCTCAAGGAGAAGAAGCACCGCATCGAAGATGCGCTCTCAACAACCCGCGCGGCTGTTGAAGAGGGGATCGTCGCTGGTGGTGGCACCACGCTCCTTCAGGCACGCTCCTCACTAGACAAGTTGAAGCTTGAGGGTGACGAACAGGTTGGCGTGGACATCGTCCGACGCGCACTTGAAGCGCCAGCCCGGCAGATCGCTGAGAACGCGGGCGCCCGAGGCGACGTGGTGATCGAGGCGATCTTGAAGGCGAAGCGTGGCACTGGCTTCGATGCAGCCACGGACACCATGGTCGACATGTTCGAGAAGGGGATCGTCGACGCCGCAAAGGTGACGCGCTCTGCCCTGCAGAATGCGGCATCTGTCGCAGCGATGGTTCTCACCACCGAAGCGGTAGTGAGCGACATCCCAGAGAAGAAGGAGGCATCCGCCCCAGGTGGTCACAGCCACGGCGGGGAGATGGACTTCTAAGCCCAAAGTAGGAAGAGATTTTGGAGGATCATGCGATGCAAGACGCCGCGAAGTGCCCAGTCGCTCATGGAGCAAACACAGAGGCCGCAGGCGGAAACGCCGCCTGGTGGCCGAAGGCACTCAATCTCGGCATCTTGCATCAGCATGACACCAAGACGAATCCGCTCGGCGCGGACTTTGACTACCGGAAGGAGCTTGAGAAGCTCGACATCCCAGCGCTGAAGCGCGACATGCACGCCATGATGACCGAGAGCCAGCCGTGGTGGCCGGCCGACTGGGGGCACTATGGCGGCTTGATGATTCGTATGGCATGGCACTCCGCCGGGACATATCGAATCACTGATGGTCGAGGCGGCGCAGGTACCGGGAACCAGCGGTTCGCACCGCTGAACTCATTTCCAGATAACGCAAATCTTGATAAGGCTCGACGCCTCCTCTGGCCGATTAAGCGCAAGTACGGAAACCGCGTCAGCTGGGCGGATCTGATGATCCTTGCTGGAACGATCGCCTATGAGTCAATGGGCCTCAAGACATTTGGCTTCTCCTTCGGGCGACCAGACATCTGGCACCCAGAAGAGGACATCTACTGGGGTTCAGAGACAGAGTGGCTTGCGCCGAGCGATCAGCGGTACGCGGATCTCAACGACGCATCCACGATGGAGAGCCCGCTGGCAGCAGTTCAGATGGGCCTGATCTATGTGAACCCTGAGGGCGTGAACGGTATCTCTGATCCGCTGAAGACTGCAGCGCACGTTCGAGAGACTTTTGCGCGAATGGCAATGAACGACGAGGAAACCGTTGCGCTCACTGCAGGAGGGCACACGGTCGGGAAGGCGCACGGCAACGGAAGCGCATCTCGACTCGGCCCAGCCCCCGAAGCGGCGGACATCAGCGAACAGGGTCTCGGCTGGATGAATCACACCACCCGCGCCATCGGACGAGACACCGTGACGAGCGGCATTGAGGGCGCATGGACCACACACCCAACCAAGTGGGACAACGGCTACTTCACCCTTCTCTTCGGATATGAGTGGGAGCTAAAAAAGTCACCGGCAGGTGCTTCACAGTGGGAGCCTATTGGGATCAAGGAAGAGGACAAGCCGGTTGATGTAGAAGACCCATCCATTCGATACAACCCGATCATGACGGACGCCGATATGGCGATGATCAAGGACCCTGCGTATCGAAAGATCTCCGAGCGATTCCACAAAGATCCAGCTTATTTTGACGACGTATTTGCGCGCGCATGGTTCAAGTTGACACATCGCGATCTTGGTCCGAAGCAACGCTACTACGGGCCAGATGTCCCTAAGGAAGATCTGATTTGGCAGGATCCAGTCGCAAGTGGTCCCGTCAAGTACGACGTCAGCGCACTGAAGTCGCGCATCGACGCATCAGGGCTCACCACACAGGAGCTTGTTGCAACAGCGTGGGATTCTGCGCGTACGTATCGAGGATCTGACATGCGCGGGGGGACGAACGGAGCACGCATTCGCTTGGCCCCTCAGCGAACTTGGCAGGGGAATGAGCCAGAGCGACTCAATAAGGTGCTCGCTGCCCTTGAGCCTATTGCCAAGGAGCTCGGCGCGAGTGTTGCCGACACGATCGTCCTCGCCGGATACGTCGGCGTGGAGCGCGCGGCAAAGGCGGCTGGTGTGCCGCTTGATCTCCCGTTCACTGCCGGTCGCGGCGATGCCACCGCTGAGCAGACGGATGTTGCATCGTTTGCTCCGCTTGAGCCAGTCCATGATGCCTTCCGTAACTGGCTGAAAGAGGACTACGTGGTGAGCCCAGAGGAGTTGATGCTCGATCGAGCGCAGTTGATGGGCTTCACTGCCCCAGAGGCGACAGTGCTGCTCGGCGGACTCCGTGTGGTTGGCGTAAACCACGGTGGCTCAAAGCACGGGGTGTTCACTTCACGGGAAGGGGCGCTCACCCGCGATTTCTTCACGACGCTCACCGACATGCGCTTTGTCTGGGAGCCGGCTGGTGAAAATCTCTACAACCTGCGAGATCGTCAGACGGGGAAGGTAGAGCACACGGCAACGAGGGTTGACCTCGTCTTCGGGTCGAACTCAATCCTCCGCTCGTACGCCGAGGTGTACGCGCAGGATGACTCGAGCCAGAAGCTGGTGCAGGATTTTGCGGCCGCGTGGGTGAAGATCATGAACGCGGGGTTCTACCCAGCGCGCTAGCCCGCCAGCCACTCTGCGCCGCTGCAGATCCTGGGTTGGGATGTGCTGGGCGGTAGAATCAGCGGGTGAACCTCCCCTCTGATCCAACCGCAGACGCCCCGCTCCAGACCACCCCCACACGGCACCGTATCGCCGAAGGGGCGAGCAAGGCTGCGCTCGAGGAGCGCATCCTCGGTCCACTCAATGAGGTCCAGCGGCGGGCGGTAACGACCACTACTGGTCCGCTCCTTGTTCTCGCTGGTGCGGGCTCGGGGAAGACACGCGTCATTACGCACCGGATCGCCTGGCTCATTGAACACGAGGGGGTCGCCCCGTGGCGCATCTTGGCGGTGACGTTCACCAACAAGGCGGCGGCAGAGATGCGTGCGCGCCTTGAGGAGATGATTGGTGAGCGCTCGCGCGACGTTGCGATGGGCACATTCCATAGCCTCTGCGTGCGCATGCTGCGCCGTGATGGCGAGGCGATCGGACTGCCGAGAGAGTTTGCAATCTATGACGCAGATGATCAGGCACGCGTCATCAAGGGGTTCCTCAAGGAGGACGACCTCCCCGCAACAGGCTCCACGAAGCCAAGTCTGATCTTGGGCGCAATCAGCCGTGCGAAGAACGACGGCCTCACCCCTGATCAGATGGAGGACCAGGCCGTCACACATCATGAGCGCCTCATTTCGGGGCTCGCACGACGGTACGCCGCAGAGCTCAAGCGACTTGAGGCTCTCGACTTTGATGATCTATTGATTGAAGGGCTGCGACTGCTGCAGGAGGCTCCCGCAGTTGCTGAGCGGTATCGAACGAAGTGGCAGTACCTGCATGTGGATGAGTATCAGGATACGAACCGCATTCAATACGCATGGATCCGCGAACTTGCCGCGGGCCACGGGAATCTCTGTGTGGTTGGTGATGATGACCAATCGATCTATTCATGGCGTGGTGCGGACATTCGCAACATCTTGGACTTTGAGCGCGACTGGCCGAAAGCAGAGGTGATCGCCCTTGAGCAGAACTATCGCTCCACGCAGTCCATTCTTGACGCCGCGCATGGTGTGGTCTCCAACAATCGTGGCCGCAAGGCGAAGAAGCTCTGGACCAACCAATCTGGGGGACTACCGATCCCTGTATACGGTGGCTTTGACGCAGAGGACGAAGCGGCGTGGATCGTTCGCCGACTTGAAGAACACGCCGCGCCACGGCAGGGGAGGGGAAGCAGCGATGCAGAGCCCGCTGAGTCATACGGCGGAATGGCAATTCTGTACAGGACAAATGCTCAGTCGCGCGCGATCGAAGAGGCGCTCCTCCGCGCCTCAATCCCTTACCAACTAATCGGAGGAACGCGCTTCTATCAGCGCCGCGAGGTGAAAGATGCGCTGGCGTGGTTGCGCGTGCTGAGGAGCGACACCGATCGCATCTCGTATGAGCGCATCATTAATGTGCCGCCACGTGGCATTGGCGAGAAGACGGTGGACCTCTTGCGAGAGGTGGCGGCGCCGCGCAGTGATGCACCTGACGGGGCTCCTTTCGGGCGAGTGATTGCTGCGGCTGGACGCGGTGAAGTGCTTGGAATTGCGCCGAAGGCGCGTAAGGCCCTCGCTGAGGTTGATGGCATGATCTCGCGACTGCGCGGCCGCCTCGCGCTCATTGAACTCCCGGAGCTTCTTGACGCGGTCTATAGCGAAACGGGCCTGCGTGCCCACTTGGCAAATGAAGGCATTGATGGGGAGGAGCGTTGGGCGAACCTGCTCGAGTTGCGTGGCATTGCAGGGCGCTTTCTTGAGCTTGAGCCGCTTGATGCGCTTGATCGTTTCATTGAAGAGACCGCACTTGTTGCCGATCAGGATTCCATTGAAGAAGAGAGTGAGCGCGTGACACTGATCACGATGCATGCGGCGAAGGGACTTGAGTGGCCCACCGTGTTCATCAGCGGCCTCACTGAGGGTCTCTTCCCCCATAGCCGTGCGCTCATGGATGAGGAGCAGATGGAGGAGGAGCGGAGGCTCTGCTATGTCGGGATCACGCGAGCGAAGCGACGTCTCACGCTGACCTATGCGATCCGTCGCGGATGGGGTGACGGTGAGGGCGTGCCTTCACGCTTCCTCGCTGAAATCCCAGATGAGCTACTTGAGGTGGCGAATGATGAAGATCCGCGCACGGACGGCACCACGAGGTTCGGCCGCGGAGTTGCAGGCTATCGATCGGCACGTAGCGGGTTTGCCGGTGGGGAGGCGTGGCGCGAAGGGAGTGGGCGACCTGGTACGCCAGATGGCCCCTTCAGCCCAGGGCGCGACCTTGAGGCGAAGCGCCGCGCCTACGGAGCTGGGGCCCGATCAGGCTCGCTACGAACGCCCGACGACGACGATGGCGTGGATGCGCCGTTCGCTGATCCAGACCACGACGAGCCGTCTCCTACACGCCCGATCGGTCGGATTCCGCCATGGGCAACTGGGCGCCGCGTGGAGGGGGGCGATCAGCAGCACGCGGGCACAACCCCACCTCAGGAAGAACCGGCGTTGCCAGAGCGAACCAAGAGGCCCGCACGCGTTCGCATTCCAGGCGAGCGATACTTCCGTGATGGTGATCGGGTGGAGCACGCACACTTTGGCACGGGAGTTGTGGTGACCTCAAAGCTCACGCGAAGCGATGAAGAGGTGACGATTGCGTTCGTCGGTGTTGGCGTGAAAACTCTCGCAGCGAGCCTCGCCAACTTGGAGATCGTCTGATGCCGCCCGTCCCGAGCGCAACTGCACGACGACACGCAGCTCTGGTCGAACTGATCAACGCGGCCGATCGAGACTATTACGTGGCCGATGCGCCGCGCCTTCCCGACGCGGAATACGATGCTCTGCGTCGTGAACTCGAAGAGATCGAGGGTGAGCACCCTTCCCTCCGCAGTGAAGGGTCGCCAACGCAGCGCGTTGGTCCACGCGAGCTTGGCGGTGCTCTCGGCGAAGTGCAGCACGAGCGGCCGATGCTCAGCCTTGCAAACGCCTTTTCCGCTGAAGAGGTTGCCGCGTTCGTCCTAAGTGCAACCAAGGGACTCGCAGGTCGGGAGCCTGAACTCGTTGCGGAACTAAAGATTGATGGACTGGCGATCAGCCTGCGCTATGAGCGGGGGATTCTCGTGCGCGCGGCTACACGTGGTGACGGATCCACAGGAGAAGACGTCACCGAAAACATTCGGACGATTCGGGTGATTCCGGAGGAGTTGCGTGAGTCGATCACTGCGGAGGTGCGTGGCGAGGTCTACATGCCGAAGGAGGCGTTTGCCGCACTGAACGCAGCAAGAGAAGAGGAGGGGCTCCAGCTCTACGCAAATCCACGTAACTCCGCCGCAGGATCTCTTCGGCAGAAGGACCCACGGATCACGGCAGAGCGAAACCTTGCCTTCTTTGCCTACCAGCTCTTTATGGAGCCACAGCCAACCTCACAGAGCGCTGCGCTCCAGCAACTTCACGCGCTCGGCCTCCCGATCGAGGTACATGCGCGTGCTGGTCTCAACGCTGCCGGTGCAGCTGAGTTTCTCGCCGAGTGGGAGGAGAAGCGGCACGAGCTCCCTTATGAAACCGATGGGGCGGTGCTGAAGGTTGACGCTGAGAGCGATCAAGCGCTGCTCGGGTCCATCTCGCGTTCTCCAAAGTGGGCGATCGCATACAAGTTCCCCCCGGAGCAGGTCACCACGAAGCTCCTCAACATCGTGGTTGAGGTTGGTCGTACTGGCTACCTCACACCTGTCGCTGAGATGGAGCCCGTGCTCCTTGCAGGCTCTACGGTGCGACGTGCGACGCTCCACAACATTGACGAGATTCGGCGCAAGGACGTACGTATTGGTGATGTGGTGATCCTGCAGAAGGCGGGCGACGTGATTCCAGAGGTGGTGCGATCCGTCCCAGCGCGACGGCGTGGTGCGCTCCCTGAATTTGAGATGCCCTCCCGCTGTCCCTCGTGCAAGGGCGAGGTGCTGCGGGATGAGGTTCGTCACCGCTGCCCAAATCCATGGTGTGAGGCGCAACTCTTTGAAGGGCTCCGGCACGCCATCGGGCGTGGTGCACTTGACATTGAGGGGCTTGGTGAAAAGCTGCTTGCGCAGTTGGTCGACCGAGGGAGGGTGCGACGACTCGCGGATCTCTTCACCTTGACAACGAGTGATCTCGATGGCCTGGAGCGCATGGGGAGCGCTGCGGCGAAGGAGAAGAAGACCGGCGCCAATCGCATTGACAACGTGCTGCGTGAACTGAATCGACGGAAGGAGCAAGAGCTCTGGCGTGTGCTCGTTGCGCTCGGAATCCGCCATGTTGGCGAGACAACCGCCCGAGATCTCGCCGCTGAACTTTCGCGCCGCGTCCCCCTTGGCCCGGAGTGGAGCGCGCGTGTGGCCGCGGAACTGCGAGCGTTGAAGAGCGAGGACCTGACGAGCGTAAGCGGCGTGGGGGCGGTCGTGGGGGAGAGCATTGAACGCTTCTTCGCCAGCGAGGCCACGGGGGGTGGGCTGCAGGAGCTTCTGGCCGCGGGGGTGACCTTCAAGCCGAGCGCGGTCCCCGCCGCGCTTGGCACGTCAGGCCCACTGAGCGGAGAGGTCGTTGTGGTGACCGGGACTCTCGCCATATCAGGGCTGAGCCGGCGGGAGGCGCACGATCGCATCCGCGCGGCGGGCGGAGCCGTTGCTGAGGCTGTGACTTCAAAGACAACCCTTCTCGTGGCAGCTGAGAAGGGTGGGAGCAAGCGCGCGGATGCTGAGCGGCTCGGCGTCCGCATCGTGGATGAGGCGGGCTTTCTTCGGATTCTCGGGGAGTCTGCGTCGGGCGGGTAGGATTCTCGCATGAGTAAACTCACCCAAGCCGAAGTTGAGAAGGTTGCCGCGCTCGCTCGTCTTGGCCTAACGAGCGAAGAGGTTGAGACGTTGCAGGGCGACCTCAACCTGATCCTCGAGCAGTGGGCTCGCCTCGCCGAGGTTGATACGTCAAGCGTTCCGGCAAGCGCGCAGACGATCGTCCAGGCGATGCCACTACGAGACGACACGCCAACCCCTTCTCTGCCAGTGGACGCGGCGTTGCAGAACGCTCCTGCCCGAAGCGGCGACTTCGTGCGGGTGCAGGCAATCCTTAGCGAGGAGGCAGACGGATGAGCGCCGCACTGCGCCGTGCAACAGCCACACAGCTTCGCGCCGGCTATCAAAGCGGTGCGTTCACCCCTCTCGAAGTGGTTGACGCGCTCCTTGGAGCCATCACGGAAGAAGACGCCGCGCTTGGTGCGTGGCTGCACATCCGAACCGGCGAGGTGCGGGCGGAGGCGGAACAGGCGGGTGCTACGTATGTCGCCGCGCGGGCGAACGAGGAGGCTGCCGTTCACGCGCTCCCACCACTCCTCGGCGTCCCCGTGGCGCTGAAAGATCTCGTCAACATGATCGGTACGCCAACCACCGCCGGCTCCAAGATCCTTGAGGGCTATATCAGTCCCTACGACGCAACGATCGCCGCAAAACTGAAGGC
>JAUMDJ010000036.1:0-2662 GCA_032121895.1 Chloroflexota bacterium
AGGATCTCCTCGCGAAAGAGGAAGCGCTCTTCGTGATCAAGGGCGGTCATCGCTGCATCCTAGCGCGTCGCGCAGCGCAACCCTGTACCGGGAGCGCCGAGTGGCGACTGCCGCTTATGGGTAGATGCCGCGGACGCTCATCGCATCGGCAACACGCTTCACGGAGAGGAGATAGGCGCCCGTCCGCAGGTGGCTCGTATGCTCCTGCGCCGCGTCGTACACCTCATGGAATGCGCGCACCATCTTCTTCTCTAGGCGAAGGTTGACCTCCTCCTCTTCCCAGAAGTCGCGATTCAGGTCCTGCACCCACTCAAAGTAGCTCACAGTCACACCGCCCGCGTTACAGAGGATATCTGGGATCACCATCGCGCCGTTCGCGAATAGAATGTCATCCGCCTCTGGCGTGGTCGGCCCGTTCGCCGCCTCAGCAACGATCTTCGCCTTAATCTTCGCCGCATTCTCTGCGGTGATTTGATTCTCGAGCGCCGCCGGGATCAACACATCGCACGGAATCTCAAGGATCGCCTGGTTGGAGACGGGCGTTGCGCCAGCAAGTCCGACCACGCTCCCAGTCTTCTTCTTATGCGCGTCAACCGCGGCAAGGTCTAGCCCCGCTGCGTTCTGGATGCCGCCACTACTGTCAGAGACGGCGATCACCTTGGCGCCAAGGTCGGAGATCAACTTTGCGGCAATGGAGCCGGCATTGCCGTACCCCTGCACCACAACCGTTGCACCCTTCAGATTGAGGCCGATCTTTGCCGCCGCTTCGCGCACGCAGATCACGGCACCACGTGCCGTTGCCTCGTTGCGGCCCTTTGAGCCGCCGAGTGCAATTGGCTTGCCGGTGACCACGCCTGGGACGGTGTGTCCCGCGTGCATGGAGTACGTGTCCATCATCCACGCCATCGTCTGGCTGTTGGTGTTCACGTCAGGCGCTGGGATATCTGACTCCGGCCCAATGATCACTGCAATCTCCGTGGTGAAGCGGCGCGTCAGGCGCTCGACTTCGCCGATTGAGAGCTGCTTCGGGTCAACGGTCACGCCACCCTTCCCGCCGCCATACGGAAGGTCCATCACGGCACACTTCCACGACATCCACATGGCGAGCGCCTTGACCTCATCAATATTCACGTCCTGGTGGAATCGAATGCCCCCCTTCGCTGGGCCGCGACCGAGGTTGTGCTGGACGCGGTGGCCCTCAAAGACGCGCGTAGAGCCATCATCCATGCGCACAGGGAAGTGCACGGTCAGCTGTCGGCGCGGCTCTCGAAGTACGGCGGCGATCCCTGGGTCAAGGTTCAGACGCTTCGCGGCGAGATCAAACTGCTGCTGGGCAACAGCCCACGCGCTCTTCTGGCTCATGTTGGCTCACCTCATGCTCTTGAGACCGCTGCGGCGAGAGGTCGCAGTCAGCCGCCCTTGGGGCGTTACGCGCTCAGGCTACAACGAGCCATAAAAACCCGCCGCCCGCTCCTTGGCCTGTTGCGAAGCCGTGCGAGGCTACGAGGCGCGGATCAGTGCGACGCCGAGGCCCTTCGGTCCCGTGTGCGGTCCAATCGCAGCGCCCGCGCGAACGATCCCCGGCTTCAGTGCACCAATTGCAGGGAAGCGCGTGACCAGATCCGTCCGGAACTCCTCAACATCTGGTGCCTCAGAGTGCAGGATCGTCAACTCTTCAATGGCTGATTCGCCAACGATCTGCATGAAGCGCTCGCGCGCCTTCGCTGTGGTTCGCGGCTTGTCCAACGTGACAACTTCGCCGTCAATGATGTCAATGATCGGCTTCACCGAGAGGAGTCCACCGATCGCGGCGCGTGCCGGGCTGATGCGCCCACCCGCCTTAAGGTAGTCGAGCGTGTCCAAGAAGAAGATCACGTGGGTGCGCGGGATGACGCCACGGATATCCGCAACAATCTCCGCCGCACTCTTGCCGGCCGCTGCGGCGCGCTGCGCTCGCTTCACCAGGAGACCCTCGGCTGCCGACGCCGTGGTGGTATCCACCAGGTGGATGTTCTTGCTCTGGGGGTGCGCAGTGGCCGCCATCTCCGCACTTCGATACGTGGCGGAGAGCTTTGAGGCGACGTGAATTGAGACGATCTCAGATGCGCCGCTCGCGAATGCCTTGTCGTAGGCGGCGGTGAAGGCGGCGGCCGAAGGCGCTGCAGTCTTTGGGAAGGGGGCGCCCGGTGCGGTGAGTCGCTTCCAGAATTCGTCCATGGAGATCTCCTCGCCCACCTTGAAACTCTCTTCATTGAAGGAGACGATCACCGGAACAATGGTGATGCCGAGCTCCGCTGCGAGCTGTGGTGGAATATCCGAAGCGCTATCGGAAACGATTGCAACCTTGGCGGCCATTCTTCATCCTCCCTAGGCCAGGGGGGCTCCCCTGGTCCACCCAGTCTATCCGCGGGAGGGGGCGTTGCGGGGGCTTATTGCGGTGGGTCTGAGAGCACGTTGTGCGCGGCACGATGGGTGGCGCTCAGAGGGGGCAGGATCTCGTGCTCCACACGGCGGAGGACGAGCAGCGCGCCACCGGCAATCACGAGGAAGCCGAGGGTGGAGTAGACCAGCCCATCGACGCCTGCAACGTTGGCCACCTGTCCGGCGACCCATGTGCCGATCACTTGGCCGAGCCCAAGGAAGATGGAGTAGAGGCCCATCA
>JAUMDJ010000037.1:0-4318 GCA_032121895.1 Chloroflexota bacterium
GTGGCCATGTCGATGTAGTGCACGCCAGCCTCAAGTGCGGCATCAAAGATTGCAGGCACGAAGCGTGGATCTACGGCGTTGAGCACCAGGTCTGCCTTTGAGGAGACGATCAGCTCCTTGAGCTGCTTGGCGTTCCCCGCGTCAACCTGCGCCACGTCGTATCCAGCACCCACGGCGTCCGCCACGGTGCGAGCCCGATCGAGTGAGTAGTCGGCGAGGGTCATCTTGCCGAGCCATTTGCGCCCTTTGACGAGGTGGGCGATTGCCTCTCCGACCGTGCCGGTACCAACCAATAAAACGTTCATAAACGTCCAGACCTTTCCCGCAGGGGCCCAGTTTGCCGGGCTGCACCTGCACCAGGGGAGACCGCTGAGGCCTCAACCCAGTTGCTAGAGACAGCCTACGCCTCCCCCCTGGGGGGTCGTCAAACGCGCCGATTTTGTGCGGGATTCTTAATACGCCCCCTAGAAGTAAGGAGAGTAGAATGTACTCAACGCACAGCATGTGCGATGAATACACATCAAGGAGGACGCGTGGATCTTCTACTCCCTCTCGGTATCGTCGGCGCACTACTGCTGCTCGTGATCTCGTCATATAACGGGCTCATCAACGCACGAAACCGTGTTGATGAAGCCCTCGGCCAGATCCAGGTGCAGTTGAAGCGCCGCTATGACCTCATTCCTAACCTTGTTGAGGCGGTGAAGGGGCAGATGGGGTTCGAGAAGGGCGTCCTTGAGAGCGTCACCGCCGCGCGTGCCGCCGCCGTGAACGCTGGCGCAACCGGCAACACCACCGCACAGGCGAAGGCGGAGAACATGCTCAGCAGTTCGCTGCGCACCCTCTTCGCCAACGTGGAGGCATACCCCACACTGAAATCGAACGAGAATGTGATTCAGCTGCAGGAGCAGCTCACCTCCACGGAGAACCAGATCGGCTTCAGCCGCCAGCACTACAACACGTCGGTCCTCTCCTATAACAACTCGGTGCAGAGCTTCCCGGGGCTCCTCTTCGCTGGGGTCTTCGGTTTTGCGAAGCGCGACTTCTTTGACGCGCCGGACGCCGAGGAGGCCGTCCCCAAGGTCAGCCTCTCCTGATCGTCTCGGCGTAAGGGAGCAGCATGGCCACCTTTTACGATCTCGCGGCGGCGAATCGGCGCAAGTCGGCGCTGCTCGTCCTGCTCGTCATTGGGATCTTTGCCACCCTCGCTACGGCGGCGGGCGTGGCGTTCACGGGCGGCATTGAGGGGGCGCTCCCGTATTCGCTCTTCGCCTTCGGTCTCGGCTTCTTCTTGACGCTAGGCGCATGGTTCGGTGGCGATCGCGCCGTCTTGGCTGCGTCAGGAGCGAAGCTGCTCGATCCGAGCGCTGGCGCTGAAGAGTTGCAGCTAGACAACATCACCGCGGAGCTCTCCATTGCGGCAAACATCCCGAAGCCAAAGATCTACGTCATTGATGACACAGCCCTGAATGCCTTCGCCACAGGGCGTGATCCGCAACATGCGAGCATCGCCGTGACTAAGGGCCTCATGGCGAAGCTTGACCGAGAAGAGATGAGCGGCGTGATCGCGCATGAGCTCTCCCACGTGCGCAACTTTGACATTCGCTACAGCCTGCTTGTAGCCGCACTCGTTGGCTCACTCGCACTGCTCAGCGACATGCTTCTTCGATTCGCGATGTTTGGTGGTGGACGTCGCCGCGACAACGACAGGGGAGGAGGCGGCCTCCAAATCATCATCTTCTTCCTCACAATCATCCTCGCGATCCTTGCGCCGATCGCGGCGCGCATGGTGCAGCTCGCCGTCTCGCGCCAGCGCGAATATCTTGCGGACGCATCGGGCGTGGAGTTGACGCGTAACCCGCAGGGGCTTGAGCGCGCGCTTGCCAAGCTGGCCGGCGATAAGGAGGTCCTTGAGGTGGCGACCAAGGCCACGGCGCACTTCTATATTGTGAACCCGGTGAAGCACTTCGAGACCCGAGCGGCAGGCTTCATGGCCACGCACCCCCCGCTCACCGACCGTATCAACCGCCTGCGCACCTTGCGCGGGGCACAGCCCCTGCTAGCATCTGAGGAACGCGCGCGGGAGTAGCTCAGTTGGTAGAGCACTTGCCTTCCAAGCAAGATGTCGCGAGTTCGAGCCTCGTCTCCCGCTCCAGCTTCTCTACGCGTCCTTCAGGATCGTCCGCGCCACACGCTTGGCGAGGGCGAGAATGGTGATCATTGGGTTGACGCCGATCGCGGTAGGGAAGAGTGAGCCGTCCACAACATAGAGACCTTTGACCAGCCCACCGTTCGGATCTATTGCGCGCGGGCGGCTGCTGGCGCGGACGCGGCCATATGGGTCACAGGCGTGCTCCACTGGATCACTCCCCATTCGGGCAGTGCCCATCTGGTGTGCAGAGAAGACGGTGCCACGATTCGGCGAGAAGTCGAATCGTGTGAGACGGCGTTGGAGGACTTGGAAGGCCTCCACACCATCGCGACGGCGCCAGGCGATGGGCGGTGAGCCAGCGGCGATCACCTCGCTTGCACCCGCAGACTCTGCCATCCGGACAAGCGAACCGAGAGCGGCACGGAGTGTCCGTTCGTCGCGTGGGGTGGTGCGGTACTCAATCTTCGCAAAGCCGCTGCGCGTTTCGCTGATGCGACCACCGCCGTCGTCCTTGACGATCGCCAGAAACGGCGCAATATACGGTGCGAGCTTCATCAGGCGCTGGTGCTCGTCACGACTCGTCCATGGGATGCCGAGCGCCAAGAGTCCTGGATGCCCCGGCGCGCTCTCAATGATGTAGCCGTTGCGATCCTCCATTGGTTCAATGAACTCTTCACTCTTTCCTGCCTGCATCGTGCCACGCCACATCTCAATCCTTTCTGGGAAAATGCCGGCGGCGAGTGTCACTGGGTGTAGTCGTAAGTTCTGGCCAATGGCTGGATGCGTGAGGCCACTTCGACGAAGCAGGAGCGGAGTGCGGAGCGCGCCGCCACTTACCACCACCTGTGGTGCAGTGATCTCTAGTGTGCGCGGTGTTCCCGCGCGCGTCCCATACGTGGTGACTGCGCCGCGCACGATGCCACGCTCAATAATGAGGCGCTCCGCCTTGCAGTCAGGAATTAGGTGCGCACCCGCCTCAAGCGCTTGCGGGAGATGCAGGCGCAGCGTTGACTGCTTTGCGCCGCGCTTGCATCCGAACGGACAGGTTCCACAGTCGCCACACGCCGTTCGATTGATCTTGATCGGCTCACCACTCCACTCGCGCGCCGCTGCGCCACGGAGTAGTGCTGCGTCCTTTGGTGGGGTCTTTTCCGATAGTTGTGTGCTTAGTTCGCGTAACACTTCGTTCAGGTCCTGCTTAAATCTCGGAGAGGCGATCCCGGTGACACCGTGTCGCTCTTCCCATTCGTTGCGCACGCGGTCGGGGATGGGGATGGAAGTCATCCAATTCACGGTGGTACCACCCCCCACGGTACCGCCAGCAAGGATGGCAATGTGGGCGTCGTCAGTAGCTGTGAAGCCTGAGTCCAGATAGAGCCGTTCGTATGCGTCGCGTTCTCTTGTGGGGAAGGTGCGCTCGTCATAGAGTGCGCCTGCCTCAATGACGATGACGCGTTTTCCGGCTCGAGCAAGGTCGCGGGCTACTGCACCGCCACCAGCGCCCGATCCGATCACGAGCACATCTGTTGCGATGCGCTGTGCCTGTTGCGGGTTGAACGCGACAAGCTTTGAGTATTCACGCGTTGCGGCGTTTGGTTTTGGGTTGTAGCCGATTGACTTCAGTCGCGCACGGAGCTTTGGATCCCCTGGCTCATCAGCATCCGCATATGCCAAGAAGCAAAGCAACTTGCGCAGCGCAGAAGCAGCGCTTCGCAGGAGTGGGATGCGGTGTTGTATCCAGTGTTGCAGGTAGGCATCCCGCTCTTCGCCACGGAGGTTGCTGTACTTCACTGCGCGGCCGCCAATGAGGAGGCTCCCGGCACGGGTCTCAATGAGGCGCAACACCAGTCGTAACTGGCTAACGAGCTCTGGATCTACGACGGTTGCGAACGCGCGCTCTGCGGCTTGTGCGCGCGCGCTGCCGCCGCCCGGGACAAAGCCTTCAGCGAGCGCGGCGAGGGTGCGTAGCTCGGTTGGGGTTAGGACCGCGTGATCTTTAGGGGTCCGCTTCGCCGTACTCATGCGCCTATCTTGCCGTGTTCGCGCTCGTGTGGCTGACGAGGGGCGCCTGCTGCGCTACGATCACAGCCGTTGGCGCGTGGCCAAGCGGTAAGGCACCTGCCTCTGGAGCAGGGGATCCTAGGTTCGAATCCTAGCGCGCCAGCCAAC
>JAUMDJ010000038.1:0-2465 GCA_032121895.1 Chloroflexota bacterium
CTCTGCCGCATCGCGCAGCTTCTCAATGGAGCCACCGTGGCCGAGCTTCGTGGAGATGACCTTCATCTCTTCCTGAATGTCTGCCCACTCCTGGAGTCCAATCTCATGCAGCTCTTTTGGATCAAGGTTCAGCCCCGTCCAGCTGCGGATCGCCACCTTATAGAGTTCAGCGCCGTTCGGCGCAGAGCAGAGGCCTGGCACTTCACGCGCCTTCCCTCGGTAGCTCCCGGTCACCGCGTCGTAGTAGCGCTTGATCTGCGGATCCACGTACTCAGCCACAATCTTGGTGAGCTCGGCGCGTTCCGCATCACCCGCAACGTTCGCAGCGGTGACGATCGGCGACTCGCTCGCAGGGATCGCCATCAAGCCATCGAGCTGCGCAATGAGGCGTTCCGTCGAGATCTTCGAGGCAACAAGGCCGCGCTTCTCCGCCTCGGCCACGCGCTCAATATAGCCATCCATGAACTTCGGGAAGGCCTTGAGGCGGCTGATCAGCTTTGCGAACTTCTCTGGCGTCGTTGCGTCTTGGAAGGTCGCGATCTGCGGCAGCAGCGTCTGCACGCCGTCCATGTGATCGACCGCCGAGAGGAGATCCATGCGGTGGTTGTCTTTTTCGATCGCAATCTCGGCGCCAACCTTCATCAAGTCGCGCGTGATCTTCCACTCAATGTCAAGTCCGTCATCGCCGATCGCGGCGGCCGCCTTGCCGTACTTCTCCCACATGGCGCGGTCGCGTAGGCGCGCCGCATCCGAGTTGTCGTCGAGGGCGCCGTCGTTCACCTCAATGCCGAGGAAGGTTCCCCAGAGTGGCGAGGCGGCGAGCATCTCCTTCCAGAGATCGTCCGCAAGCTTCTGAACGGCCTGGTCATTAGCGGAGAGTGACTTGGACACGTGGACTCCTTCCGGGTGGCCCGGGCTCCTGCGCCCCTCTTGGGCGCGTCGAGCTCAGGATACGGGCTGGGAGGGATCCTGCACGCCGCGAGGGCGGAGGGCGAGATGCAGCAGGAGCCCGATCGGTCCGAACATCAGCGCAAGGACGAGGGCGGCAATGCGGAGTGGTGCGCCCACGCCGCGCGCAAGTCCATCGAGCCAGATGTAGCGCCCCGCCATCAGGTCAAAGGCGAGCACATGCAGCCAGACCGCAAGGCTCCCCTCAGGTGTTGCGAGCGACGCGGAGATTGCACTGAGCGTTGGATTAAGGAGCGTTGCAAGGATTGCACCAACGTTCGGGAGTACGAGACTCGCATAGACGAGTCCGATGCCGATCACTGGCCACGGCGTTCGCATCAGCCGGTGCGTGATGGAGGCGCGCGGTCGAAGCGCCATCAGGAACCAGAAGGGTCCAACGCCAACGGTGGCGGCGAGGAAGATCGCGTTCATCAGTTCCATACCAGACATCATGAGGCCTCTCCTGGTTTATCACCACTGCGCTCTCCCCATCCAAACGAACTGAGGTCGAGTTGTGCGCCAGGCTTTCGCTCCAACGGCCCTGCGCCAAGGTAGCGCTCAAGGTCAGTAAGGCGCGGATTCTCACGCTGCGCGAGTCGCGCCAACTGATCGGTTGCAAGGAGGTGCCAGTTCCCCTCCTCCCACGCAGCGGCGAGCCGCTCGTCGCGTTGGATGCGCGCCTCCGCGAGTCGCAAGAGTGCGCGATCTATCACAAGAAGTCGAACCACTTCTTGGTCGGTAGCTACCTTGGCGTGACGACCGAGGAGGAGTGCGCCGAGCGGGAGTGGGCCGAGTTGCACTTCACACATCAAGAGACTCTTGCCGCGACGGAAGAGCAAGACATCAATCTGGTCAAACGCAGCACGGTCTGAGCGGTGACGCAGTGGCGGTGATGAGTCAATTGGGTCGCGTGCAACCTGCCGACTGAGCGGGAGCCCGTTCACAAGGAGTGGTGCAAGGGCTGGCGCCACGGCACTGTGAAGGCCCATGGAGGCCCCAACGCGGAGCAGCGTTGCAACGTTCTGAAGGCGCTCCTCCGACCGGTTCCCGCCCGGCCAGCGCGGACGAACCCCGAGCTCATCCTCAACGTAGTACGCCTCGCGAAGGACCTTCGCAAGATCAGGATCCTCACCATCGGTGTACCCCGCGGCAACCCCAGCCGCAGCCGCAGCCCAGTGTCCCGCGTCGTCACGATCGCCACCCACGCCTGCGAGTCGTGCACGTTCGTCACGACCCTCCACGAAGATGCGGCGCCCAGAGGCGGCAACAAGGCGATCGAGCGAGCCGATCGGTCGAAGCCCTTCTCGCAACCCGAGCAGTTCGTTGAACTCGTCAATAAGGGCACCACTCTCCAGCAGATCACCACTCGCAGAGCGGCGCTGTGCGTAGAGCGTCAGGAGAAGATCTGGAGTGGTCGGCTCACCGCGCTCAACGAGGATCTCAGCAACCATCCGTTCCAACGCGTCGCCACTGAGCCGTCCAATGCCGCCGTGCACCGAGCGCGCACCACGCGCCGC
>JAUMDJ010000039.1:0-2804 GCA_032121895.1 Chloroflexota bacterium
CCGCCGCCCCCTGCAAGAACATCGCGGGGAGCTTTGAGGACTGGCGGATTGCGCGCGTCAGCCACAAGGTTCGCCCCGAAGACTCACGCTGGTACGCACGGGTGCTGCGAGAGGGCCCAGTGGTCACGGGCGACCGCATTGAGCTGCTCGGCGCGGCTGATACGATCGGGCAATGAGTAGCGAAGTCTTGATCCTCAACCAGGACTACGAGCCGCTGAATGTCGCCTCGCTTCCGCGCGCCTTCCGACTCGTGCTCGGCGGCAAGGCAGAGATCCTTGCCGAGGGGGAACCGATTCGCAGCGCATCGCGGAGTTGGACCGCGCCATCCGTGGTGCGCCTCAGACACCGGGTACGCCGCCCACGACCGCGCGCCAAGTTGAGTCGCAAGGAGATCTTTGCGCGAGACAAACACGCCTGCCAGTACTGCGGTCGCGCGGGCGTCTCACTCACCATTGATCATGTTGTCCCAAAGAGTCGCGGTGGCGACTCATGGTCATGGGAGAACCTGGTCACCGCCTGCATGTCCTGCAATCACCGCAAGGGTGATCGACTCCCGGAGGCGGCCGGCCTGCAGCTGCGCCGTCGTCCGTATGAGCCGCGCTGCGACGTGTATGCAATCTTTCTCCCCTATCTCCGACACGACGCCTACTCCGCATGGCGCGACTTCCTCTTCATTGGAGAGGGCGTAACGGCGAGCGGCGCGTGAGCCACGAGGCGGCACTCCGCGCCGCCATCCCAGAAGACGTCGCAACACTGATGGGACGCATCCACGCGCACGGATTCGCCGCGTACGTCGTTGGTGGTGCGGTGCGCGATGTGCTCGCTGGACGCACGCCAACAGACTGGGATCTCGCCACAGACGCCACACCCGATCAACTTCGCGCCGCCTTCTCAGACGCGCAGTATGAGAACCGCTTCGGCACGGTTGGGATCCCCACTGCGGTCGCCGTACGCGAAGTGACCACCTTTCGAACGGATGGTCCGAGCAGCGACGCTCGCCGCCCAGATGCAGTGAACTTCATCGCCACTATTGAAGGCGATCTTGCTCGGCGCGACTTCACGATCAATGCGATGGCGTTCGGCCTTGCGCGCGGCGTTGATGGAGATCCCGTGATTGCCGGAACGTTCGCCGATCCCCATGGCGGCCGTGGCGACCTTACAACGCAGACCCTACGCGCCGTTGGCAACCCTGCGGAGCGTTTCAAAGAAGATGCACTTCGAGCCTTGCGTGCCGCACGCTTTGCGGCACGCTTTGGGCTCACGATTGAGCCGAGCACCGCCGATGCAATCCGCGACGCCGCCGCGCTCACTGGGACGCTCTCTGGCGAACGCGTTGGCGCGGAGATTGATGGCATCCTCGCTGCGGAGCGCGCAGAGATTGGCCTCGCGGCACTGCATGATCTTGGTGTGATGCGCGTGATCGCCCCCGCCCTTGATACGCAGTGGAGTCACGCACTGCCGAGTCGTGTCGCAGCAGTTGGCGCACCAGGGAGCCCTGACGCTCCTGACCCGCTCGGTCGACTCGCCGAACTACTCACGCCGATTCCAGAAGACGCAATCGCTGAGCAGCTCTTGACGAGTTGGCGACGGCCGCGTGCCACCCTTGCCGCGCTCGCGCACCTGCGCGCCGCTGACCGCGTGGCGATCGAAGCGGAGCGCGGAACAATTGATGCAACGGAGTACCGCATTCGTGTCGCCGCCCTGACTGGCGATCCACGTGATGCGGTTCGGCAGATTCGCCGACGGATCAGCGCAGAACGCGCCACACCTGCGGCGGGGACGCTGCTCGCCGCCTGCGAAGAGGCGGATGCCCGTAACACCCCGGCAATCCCATCTGATCTCGCCGTTGACGGGGCAGACCTTGCTGCGCATGTCGGTGTTGCTCCTGGGGCCTGGATCAAGCGAGTTCAAGAGGCGCTCCTCGTCGCGGTTGGACGTGGCGAGGTGAAGAATCAGCCAGCGGCACTCCTCGCCGTCGCTGAACGGGCATACGCACAAAACGAGTAGCTGGCGACCCGCCGCTAGAATCCGCAAATGAGCGAATCCACTACCTCCATCCTGCTGACGGGAGGCGCCGGCTACATCGGCGCGGCAACCGCGGACGCGCTCATCGCCGCTGGGATGCGCGTCGTCATTCTGGACGACCTCTCCAGCGGGCACATGGACACCATTCCGAACGAGGCCTCCTTCAAGACGGGTGGCTACGGTGAGACGGACAAGATGGAAGAACTACTCCGCGACGCGCGTATTGATGTGATTGTGCACTGCGGCGCCAAGAGCATCGTGGCGGAGAGCGACGAGCACCCCGATCGCTACTTTGCGAACAACGTCGAAGGGAGCCTCAACCTCCTAAATGCTGCGTGCAACGTGGGTGTCAAGCGCATCGTCTTCTCCTCCAGTGCCGCTGTCTACGGCGCGCCCACATCGAGCACTATCAACGAGGCGACGCCGCTCAGCCCCGTTAACACGTATGGCGCGACGAAGGTTGCGTTTGAACTTGCGTTGCGCTCATTTGCTGACGCCTATGAGATGCAGTCAGTTTCACTGCGCTACTTCAATGTTGCGGGGAGCACAGAGCGCGTCCGCGAGCGCCACGACCCCGAGACGCACCTACTCCCCCGCCTCATCCACGCAGCGGAGAGTGGCGAGCCATTCCAAATTTACGGCAACGATTACGCCACCCCAGACGGAAGTGCGCTCCGCGACTACGTCCACGTGGCAGATGTGGCCGCTGCGAATCTCGCCGCCGTGAACTACGTGCTCCGAGACGGCGCACCGGTTGGACACAACGCGGTCAACATCGG
>JAUMDJ010000040.1:0-4424 GCA_032121895.1 Chloroflexota bacterium
GCGCTCGTGTGGCTGACGAGGGGCGCCTGCTGCGCTACGATCACAGCCGTTGGCGCGTGGCCAAGCGGTAAGGCACCTGCCTCTGGAGCAGGGGATCCTAGGTTCGAATCCTAGCGCGCCAGCCAACTCCTCTGAGCTATTGCTACACGCTATTTCAGTGTGGCGAGCCACTCCTGCATCGCTCGAGTGAACGCCTCAGGGTCCTCTTCAAATGGCACATGGCCGAGCCCTGGCAGTACGACGTATGTTGCCGATGGGAGTGCGTCTCGCAGTGCCTCACCCGCGGAGAGTGGCACCCAACTGTCGTCAGCCCCCCAGAGAATCAGTGTGGGGATCGGCGCGCCCGCACTTTCGATAACGTCTGCAATTGGTGATGGAAGCGAATTGGCACCTGCATCCCGGATGATGCCGAGCAGTGCAGCATCCCAATGGGGGAGGCGAGAGGCGGCGGCGTAGCCGCGGATCGTCTCTGCTGTAGCGGCGGACTTCACCGCAAACGCGGAGCTGAGCAGTTCACCAAATGTTGCCTCGGTAAAGGCGCTGCGGATGAGAATGCGTGCGGCGCGCCGGAGTGGCGGCAGGCTGAGCGCCGTACTCGCTGCACCGCTACGGCTCACGGCAGGTGAGACGATGGCGGCATCAATGAGTGCGAGCCCGCGTACGCGCTCCGGCGCGAGTGCGGCGACCCATGAGACGACGTTGCCGCCCATGCTGTGGCCTGTGAGTACGGCCTCGCTGATGTTCATCTGATCCATCAGGGCAAGCACGAATCGCGCCTGAGACGCGTGGTCATATGCACCACCCCAGCTCTTTTCAGCGAGACCGAACCCGGGAAGATCAAGCGCCACGACATACCAACCGCCTGCGGCCAGCGGTGCTGCGACGTGTCGCCAGCCGAAGGTGCTCCCACCGAACCCGTGTATCAAGATGAGCGCTGGATCGTTGCTGTCTCCTGCCGTGGCGACCACGGTGCGGCGTCCATCAACCGTGACGACCGCAGCGTTCGGCGCGGCGCCGCTGGCGAGCAACTCTTCGGGCTGTGCCTCGGCGTTCACCGGGATGTCAATAAGGAAGGGGAGGAGGGCGAGAATGAGCAGCGCCTGCAGGAGCCTTTTCAGAACGCGCTTCATCCACGTAGTATCCCAGATCTACTGCGGTCGCTTTACACGGTTGTTCATCAGCGGTTAACGCGCGGCGCTATCCTAAGGCCATGACAGCACCACGGGTCCTCTTCCTCTGCACGCACAACTCGGCCCGCTCACAGATGGCCGAGGCGCTGCTCCGCTCACGCTCTCGCGGGCGCGTGGAGGTGGAGAGCGCTGGCACGGAGAAGACACTGGTGCGGCCGCTCGCGCTGAAGGCGCTTGAGGAGATTGGGATTGATGCATCGGCGCAGACGAGCAAGTCGCTGGAGCGCTTCATTGACGAATCGTTTGATTACGTGATCACCGTCTGCGACGCAGCGAACGACGCCTGCCCAACCTTCCCCAACGCCGGTGCTCGCGAGCACTGGTCACTCCCAGATCCATCAAAGGCGACGGGGAGTGAGGGGCAGCAGTTGGAGGCCTATCGCGACGTGCGGGACGATCTGGAGCTGCGCATCATGGAACTGCTGCGGCGAATGGAGCCGAGCCTGGCGTAGTTCGCCAGTGAGCGGGAACGCTTAGCGGCGTCCTCGCTGCAGGCGCACCATCTGCGCCTTGGCAATCAGGTCGCGAGGGAAGTCGAGCAGGATCGGTTCGTAGCCAACCGGGATCTCAATCGCGAGTGCCGCCTTGGTCAACTTGCGGACGAGTGTCAACTTCTCCATCTCGTCTGGCGCCACGAAACTGATCGCTTCGCCAAGCGCGCCCGCGCGCCCGGTGCGGCCGATGCGGTGCACGTAGTCCTCGGGGTCGAAGGGGAGTTCATAGTTGATCACCGCGGGGAGCGCTTCAATGTCAAGGCCGCGCGCCGCAACATCCGTTGCAACCATCACGCGCGCCTCACCCGCTTTGAATGCGGCGAGCGCCTTGTTGCGCTGCTTCTGATCTTTGTCGCCGTGAATCTCCACCACGTTGTGGCCGTCGCGGTGGAGGAAGTCGCCCAAGCGATTCGCCTCGACCTTTCGGTTGACGAAGACGAGCGTCTGATCCCAGTTGCGAGTCTTGAGGAGGTCGCTGAGAAGCGCACGTCGGCGGCGATCATCCACTGGCATGATCACCTGGCGTACGTTCTCGGCGGTTTGATTGCGTCGTGCTACTTCCACCGTCACTGGGTCGTGGAGGAAGTCGTGCGCGAGTGCGCGAATCGGTTCAGAGAAGGTGGCGGAGAAGAGGAGGCTCTGGCGCCGCTTTGGGATCAGCGCAAGGATGCGCTTGAGGTCTGGCATAAAGCCCATGTCGAGCATGCGATCGGCTTCGTCAAGGACCAGGATGGATACCTGTGAAAGATTGACGGTCTTTGAGCCGGCGTGATCAAGAAGTCGGCCTGGCGTTGCAATCAGGATCTCTACGCCGGCCAAGAGCAGTTTCTGCTGCGGTGGCATCGGCACGCCGCCGTAGACGACGCCGCTGCGAAGTGGAAGGTGCTTCCCATATGTGGTGCAGCTTTCGGAGATCTGTACGGCGAGTTCGCGTGTAGGCGTCAGCACGAGCGCGCGCACGGGGTGGCGCGCAGGGCTTGGAGATGGCGTGGCGAACGGCTTCAGCAGGTGCATGATGGGGAGGACGAAGGCGGCGGTCTTCCCCGTACCGGTCTGCGCCGCACCGAGAAGGTCGCGACCCTGGAGGACGTGCGGGATCGCCTGCTCTTGGATTGGGGTGGGCTCGGTATATCCCTCAGCAGCAACCGCGCGCAAGAGTTCGGGGGCAAGGTTCAAATCGGCAAATGTGGGCATCTGCGAGCAGCGTACCCGACTGAGGCGGATGGGGTGCGATGATCGGGGTATGAGCAATGATGCAACGCTTCTCGGCGCACTCGCCCCTGCGGCGCCGCTCGCCGCGCGGATGCGGCCAGCCACGATCGACGAGGTGGTGGGACAGGAGGCGCTCATTGGTCCTGGTGCGCCGCTGCGTCGTCTCCTTGAGCGCGGCGAGACACCATCACTACTCCTCTGGGGGCCACCAGGCTCCGGCAAGTCGACGCTTGCGGCCGTCATTGCCGCCGCCGTTCGCGCCGTTCCCACCAGTCTCTCTGCAACGAGCGACGGTGTGGCCGAGGTACGAAAGGCGGTCGCCGCCGCAGCGGAGCGTCGTGCGCATGGTGAACAGACGCTTCTCTTTATTGACGAGCTTCACCGATTCAGCCGCACGCAGCAGGATGCGCTGCTGCCGCATGTTGAGTCGGGGACGATCATCTTGGTCGGTGCAACCACGGAGCCGCCACCACGCGCCATCTCGCCCGCGCTCCTTTCACGCATGCGCACCTTCCGCCTCGCGCCACTCACCCAAGAAGATCTCACCACGCTGCTCCAGCGTGCACTCGACGATGCGCGCGGATTTGGCGGCAAGGTTTCTGTTGACGAAGATGCGCGACGACAGTTGATCGGGTTCGCCGCAGGAGATGCGCGACGCATGTTGACGCTGCTCGACCTTGCCGTCCTCATGACGCCTGTAGGGAGCGCTGTGACCCCGAACGAGGTACTCCTCGCGGCCCAAGATCGGAGCCTGCCGTATGACCAGTCAGGCGTCACGTCGGCGCTGATCAAGAGCATTCGTGGCAACGATCCAGATGCGGCGATCTGGTGGCTCGCCACTGCACTCGAAGGGGGCGAGGATCCGCGCATCATTGCGCGACGACTCCTCGTCTCCGCCTCTGAAGATGTGGGGAACGCCGATCCCGCCGCGCTCCCGCTCGCCGTGGCAGCGGCGCAGGTGGTGGAGCTCGCCGGATCTCCAGAGTGCGACTACGCGTTGGCCCAAGCGGTGACGTATCTCGCCTCGGCGCCAAAATCACCACGCGCCAGCGAGGCACTCGCCGCCGCACGTGAACAGATTGGGGCGGCGGGACAGCTTCCAGTGCCAGGACATCTGCGCGCCGCAGCGAAGACGTATCAGTCGCCGCACGCAACGGGTGAGCCGTTTGACGTTGCGCAGGAGTATCTACCGAACGAGATCCGCGCGAAGCGTTTCTACGATCCTTCTGGAAGTGGCGCTGAAGCGCTGCTGCGCGATCGCATTGCGCAGTTGCGCGCCGCACGTACAGCGAACGGCGCTCGCTCCGCGGAGTGACGAGAGCGCGTTAGGCGAGTCCGTGCTGCAGGAGCAGCGCCTGATTGCCGAGCAGTTCAGCGGTTGGTGCGTCGGCAACGATCCGTCCACCACCCATCACGATGCTGCGTGAGAAGGCGGCGCGCGCAAGCTCAAGATCGTGCGTGCTGACGATGAGCGTCTGGCTCAGCGTGTTGAGCAACTCAATGAGCTCTCGACGACCGCGAGGGTCGA
>JAUMDJ010000041.1:0-2022 GCA_032121895.1 Chloroflexota bacterium
TTCCACGTGACCAGATGTGCGTACGCGACGCACCAGCAACTGGACCGAACGCGGTCTCTTTCAGTCCAAGCGGTTTGATGATTAACTCCTGTAGTAGCTCACGCCAGCTCACACCCGTTGCCTTCTCTGCCGCAAGCGTGATCAAGGTGAAACTAGAGTTGGAGTAATCAAAGTCGCCAATCTCTCCACGCGGCAGCAGGTTCTGAACGGCAGTCTTCGGGCCAACCTTGCCGTTCGGATTCTGGATTAGCCAGCTCATCCGCGTGTACCTATCTGTGAGCCAGTCACTCATTCCACCCTCGTGACGCAAGAGGTCCTCAATGGTGGCCTCAGGGCGAACGTCAGCATATGGAACGAGTGACGCGGCACGTGTACTGAGCGGCATTACGCCGCAGGCATCGAGAAGCAGCGCAAGCGCAGCAGTGAACGGCTTACTCACGCTTGCAAGTGCAAATGGTGTGGCTGGCGTTACCTTTCGGCCGCTGTTGCTATCCGCAACGCCACTGACCGCTGATGTCTCTCTGCCGTCATCCCAACGGAGGGCAACGGAAAGTCCCGGATAGCGAGTGCGACGGTTTTCTCGCCAGGTTGAGACGCGCTCTTGGATTCTCTCTTCAAGGCCAGGATCAATAGGGCGAGAGGGTGGAAGGGGGACGGGGCGCGCGGCACAGGCCTTCCAGCCTCCGCTCGCCGCCACCGCGGGGTTTGGTGTGCCGAGCTGCGCGGAGAGCCCCCCGGCGACCAAGAGGAGGGCGAGCGTTATACGGGCGATGCGGATCATTCCCTGATTGTGATGGAACGGCGACGCCAACGCAGGTGGGAGGTTACCTAACTCCCTGACTCGCGCACGATCATCCCCGCAGCCACGGTGCGGTTCGTGGACTCGTCCACAAGGATGAAGGCGCCGGTCTGGCGGTTTGCTAGATACGGATCGACAAAGAGTGGCTTGGTGGAGCGGAGGCGGATGCGGCCGATCTCGTTGAGGGCGAGGCCCTCTACCCCTTCCACGCGATGGAGCGTGTTGATGTCAATGCGGTAGTCAATCTGCTTCACCACCGCGCGTGCCCAGCGCGTGGTGTGCTTGATCGCGTAGGTCTTTCCGGCTGTCAGTGGCGCGCTCTCGTCCATCCAGCAGACCTGCGCATCAATATCTTGCATGACCGCAGGGACGTTATTCGGGCGGCAGAGCATGTCGCCGCGGCTGATGTCGATCTCATCCTTCAGCGTGATCGTCACTGCCATTGGTGGATACGCCTCGCTCACTGGGCCGTCCGCGGTCTCAATGGACGCGATCTCGGTCTCTAAGCCCGCAGGCAGCGCGCGGATGCGGTCGCCGGGCTTCAAGACGCCCGAGGCGATGGTCCCTGCGTATCCGCGATAGTCACGGTTCTCGTGCGACTGCGGCCGCACCACGTACTGCACGGGGAAGCGGACGTCCACAAGATTCCGGTCGCTCGCAACGTGCAGTCGCTCAAGGTGGCTGAGCAGGGGCGCGCCGTCAAACCAAGGCATGTTCGCCGAACGCGTCACCACGTTGTCGCCACTTAGGGCGGAAAGCGGAATAAAGGTGAGGTCACGCAAGCGGAGGCGTGCGGCGAACTCAGTGAACTCGCGGCGAATGTTTTCAAAGACATCTTCCGACCAGTCAACAAGGTCCATCTTGTTGACGCAGACCACCATATGTGGCACGCCGAGCAGCGTGGCAATGAAGGCGTGTCGGCGACTCTGCTCCGTCATCCCTTTGCGCGCATCCACCAAGACGAGGGCCACGTCTGCCGTTGACGCGCCGGTGACCATGTTGCGGGTGTACTGAATGTGACCGGGTGTGTCAGCAATGATGAACTTGCGGCGTGGCGTAGCGAAGTATCGATACGCAACGTCGATCGTGATCCCCTGCTCACGCTCGGCGCGCAGGCCGTCTGTAAGGAGCGAAAGGTCGGTGTACTCATCACCACGTTCGCGGCTGACGCGCTCAACGGATTCAAGCTGATCGGAGAAGAGCGACTTTGAGTCAAAGAGGAG
>JAUMDJ010000042.1:0-5086 GCA_032121895.1 Chloroflexota bacterium
CAGCGCGCTGAGCTTACGAGTTTCGTCGTTAACCGGACGGCCGGGACCCTTCGGGGTCTCGGCCGTTCGATTTTCCCGCGGTAGCATCGCCCCATGAGCGGCACACCTGATCCGCAGCGACGCACCAGCCCTCACCGCGTGCGCACCTGGCGAGATGGCGTCGCACGTGATCGCGATGACACACTGACCGGTGAAGAGCCGGCACAGATCAGCGTGGTGGACGCAGACGGTCTGCGACTCGATGTTGCGGTGACTATGCGCACGCCAGGTCAGGACGAAGAGCTCGCCGTTGGCTTCCTTGTTAGCGAATCGCTGATCACGCAGTCTTCTGTGGCGCGCGTCACATTTGGCGACCCGCTTGACGCTTCACGGCCAGAGAACCACATCAGCGTCCACGTGAAGGGTGCGTTTGATGCGGCGCGCATCCCGACGCGTACAACGGTTGCCACCGCGTCATGTGGCATCTGTGGCAAGGCGTCCATTGACGACGTCGTCCAGCGACTCGGGCGCGTGCAGCCGATCATGCGCATTGATCACGACGCACTCCTCAAGCTTCCCGCGCAACTTCGCGACGCGCAATCAATCTTCGGGGAGACGGGGGGCATCCACGCCGCAGCGACCGTCGCCGTTGCGCCAAGTGGCGCGCTCAGCATCACTGCCGTTCGCGAAGATGTTGGACGTCACAACGCCGTCGACAAGTTGATTGGTGAAGCGGCGCTCCGCCTCGCACTCCCACTCAGCGGCGCACTCTTGCTCCTCTCCGGTCGCTGCTCATTTGAACTCGTGCAGAAGGCGGCCGCGGCCGGCTACGGCGCGATCGCCTGCGTCGGCGCGCCATCATCGCTTGCGGTGGAGACGGCGGAGCGACTCGGCATCTGCCTGATCGGTTTCTTGCGCGAAGGTTCGTTCAACACCTACACCCAGTTTGACGTGGTGCAGCGCTAGGAATCTCTAGGAGCTCGCCTCAATCTCCTTCAAGCGATCCACAAGCAGACCGCAGTGCGCAAGCGCCGCCCGCTCATCAAGCGCACGGACGATCTCGCGCTCATCAAGCAACGAACTAATCTCTCTGGTTGCACGCGCAACATCCGCGAGCGGACGCAACTCTGCGCGTGCGGCGGCGGTGGCTCCTTGTACGAGTGCATATGCCTGGTCACGTGGCGCGCCAGCGTTGACCAGTGCGGTGAGGAGACGCGAGGCGGCGTGCAGTCCGAGGCCTGCGTCAAGATTCCTGCGCATCGCATCTCGATTGACCTCGAGCCCATCAATAATGCCGTGCATGGAGCGGAGCGCGTAGTGAATGAGGCCAGTGGCATCTGGGAGGAGGATGCGCTCCGCTGAGCTATGACTCATGTCGCGCTCATGCCAGAGCGCTTGGTTCTCTGCTGCCGCTGCTGCGTATCCACGCAAGATGCGTGCAAGTCCGGCAATGCGTTCGCTCTTCACCGGATTGCGCTTCTGTGGCATGGCCGAACTTCCCGCTTGGCCACTGCGGAACGGTTCACGAACCTCGTCAATCTCCGTGTGTTGCAGGTTGCGAATCTCTGTCGCAAATCGTTCGAGCGTGCCGCCCGTGATCGCGATCGCGGCAACAAGTGCGGCGTGCCGATCGCGCTGCACGATCTGTGTGCTGACTGGATCCACACGCAGACCGAGCGCGGCGAGCACCTCACGCTCAATCGCGGGATCGATCTGGCTATACGTCCCAACAGGGCCTGAGATCTTCCCGGTGGCCACCTCGTCGGCAGCTGTGGCGAGTCGTGTGCGGTTGCGAGCCGCTTCAAATGCCCAACCGGCGAGCTTTGCACCGAACGTCATCGGTTCCGCATGCACGGAGTGCGTGCGCCCAGCCATCACCGTGTCGCGCTCCTCGCGCGCGCGCCGGATGATCACCAGGATGAGTGCGTCGAGTTCGGCGAGGATCAGGTCTGCGG
The DNA here is from genome assembly GCA_032121895.1 of Chloroflexota bacterium. Taxonomy (GTDB): domain Bacteria; phylum Chloroflexota; class Limnocylindria; order Limnocylindrales; family Limnocylindraceae; genus Limnocylindrus. Next base: position 1,935 of record JAUMDJ010000042.1, read on the forward strand.
CGGCACGGAGCTGGAGGGCGAGGGCGGTGTCGATCACATCGCTACTGGTGAGGCCGTAGTGGAGGTAGCGCCCTTCGGGGCCCACCGACTCAGCAACGGCATTGACGAAGGCGAGCGTGTCGTGATCAAGGGTTGCCTCAAGCTCAGCAATTCGTGCGAGGTTTACCGCGGCGCGCGTGCTGATCGCCTGCGCCGCCTCGGCGGGGATGTCGCCGCGCTTCGCCTGAGCCTGGGCAACAGCCACCTCAACGCGGAGCGCTGCGTTCCAGCGCGCATCGTCCCCCCAGACGTTGCGCATCTCGGGTGTGGTGTATCGATCAATCACGGGCGGTTTGCGGAGCGTCGCATCGGACGCCACGCGCGCTCAATCGTCTGCGTGCGCTCAGGACCAACAGAGAGCAGCACAATCGGCGCGCCCGCAAGCTCCTCGAGTGCCGTCACGTAGCGCCGCGCGTTTTCAGGGAGGTCAGCCAACGCACGGACGTTGTGGATCGGTTCACTCCAGCCTGGGAAACGCTCGTAGATTGGCGTGGCTCGTGAAAGCTCCGCGGTCGATGAAGGCCAGCGCTCCACTCGCCTGCCGTCGATCTCATACGCAACGCAGAGCAGGATCTCGGGGATCCCAGAGAGCACGTCGAGCTTGTTGAGCATGATGCTTGAGACACCATTGAGCTGGACCGCGTAGCGCAGCGGCAACGCATCGTTCCAGCCAACGCGGCGGCGTCGACCGGTGGTGGTGCCAACCTCGTGACCTGTCGTTGCGATGCGCTCACCGATCGCATCGGTCAGTTCTGTGACGAACGGTCCTGAGCCGACGCGCGTGGCATACGCCTTCATCACGCCCATCACCTCATCAATCTGCAGTGGTGCGATTCCGCCGCCGGTGGTTGCGCCACCAGCGATTGGATGCGACGACGTGACATACGGATAAGAACCGTGGCTCAAATCAAGCAGTGTCCCCTGCGCCCCTTCAAAGAGGAGATGCTCACCTGCACCGAGTGCGCGCTGCACCAGTTCGTTCGTATCTGCAATGTGCGGGCGGAGTCGCTCGCCCCATGCAGCAATCTGCGTAAGGATCGCGCGCTCATCGGTGGCGGTTGGGTCGTCTGCGCCGAGCGCGTGCAAGAGTGCACGCTTCTCTGGAAGCGCACGTGATAGTCGAGATGCGGCGGAGGCTGCGTCAAGAAGATCTTCAACGCGCAGTCCGGTGCGCGCAGCACGGTCTTCATACGCTGGGCCAATGCCGCGTCCGGTCGTTCCAACCTTCGCACCACCGAGTGCGGTTTCACGTGCTTTGTCCAAGGCAATGTGATACGGGAGGATGAGCGATGCAGCGTGGCTGACGCGTACGCGAGAGATGTCGATGCCACGCGCAACCAGCCCATCAAACTCTCGAAGGAGCGTCTCCGGATTGACGACGACGCCTGGCCCGATGATTGGAGTGATGTGTCCGTAGAGGACGCCGCTCGGAACAAGGTGCAGCTTGAACGTGTCTTCGCCAATGACGATGGTGTGCCCAGCGTTGTCGCCACCCTGGTAACGCACAACCGCCGCAACCTGCTCGGCGAGGAAGTCGGTCGTCTTCCCCTTCCCTTCGTCGCCCCACTGGAGACCAACGATCACGCTGGCAGGCATCGCTTCCCCTTTCACTAGGAGCTGGTTACGCCGGGTAGAACTCGGCGCGCGGATCGTACCCTCCCGCGCCATCCGCCGCTCACTTCGGCGCGCCGCTAGACTCGCCGTATGAGCATCAGCCCAGCACCCGTGGAGCCCTCCGCACCCCGCAAACGCTACGGTGGTTCGTGGCTCCCGAAGCCCTCGCTCTTTGTCAGCTGGCGCCCAAACGGGATTGGCCTGCAGAAGCCGAATCACGTCATGGAGACCCTACGGACGATCTGGGAGAACCGCGGCAACCTTCGATACGCCTGGCGCATTCTCAGTAAGGGGGTCTGCGATGGCTGCGCGCTCGGCGTCGCCGGCTTCAAGGACTGGACGATCGACGGTCTCCACCTCTGCACCACGCGTCTCAACCTGTTGCAGGTCAACACCGCGCGCGCCCTAGATCCGGCGCGTCTCGCGGACGTTACCGCGCTTCGCTCACTCTCTTCAACGGAACTCCGTGCGCTCGGTCGACTCCCGTATCCCATGCTGCGCATGCGCGGCGAGGCGGGATTCAAGCGCATCAGCTGGGAGCGCGCACTTCAAGTTGCGGGCTCGCAGATCAAGGCGGCTGGTCCTTCGCGCATCTCCTTCTTCTTGACGGCGCGCGGCATCATGAACGAGACCTATTACGCCATCCAGAAGGTGGTGCGCTTCCTCGGAACAAATGACGTGGACAACGCCGCACGCATCTGCCATGCGCCGAGCACTGGTGCGTTGAAGCACGGCATTGGCTACGGCGCAACCACCGTGTCATACCGAGACGTGATCGAGAGTGATCTCATTATTCTCTTCGGCTCAAATGTGGCGAACGCGCAACCAGTCTTCATGAAATATCTGCACCTCGCCAAGAAGCGCGGCGCGAAGATCCTTGTGGTCAATCCCTATCGCGAGCCGGGACTTGAGCGCTACTGGGTCCCAAGCAACGCCGACTCGCTCCTCTTCGGCACGAAGATGGCTGACGCGTGGGTGCAAGTCGCGCAAGGGGGCGACATCGCCTTCATCAGCGCCGCGCTGCTGAGGCTCGAAGAGCTCGGCACGCTTGATCAGCAGTTCATCAGCGAGAAGAGTGCGGGATGGAGCGAACTCCGTGCGGCGCTCAACGGGCGAAGCATTGACGAGTACCTGGCCATGTCGGGCGCGTCGCGCGCGGAACTCGAGACCTTCTGCGCACTCTACGGAGGCGCCAAGTCGGCGGTACTGATCTGGTCGATGGGGATCACGCAGCAGGCCTGCGGCAGCGAGAACGTTGCCGCAATCGTCAATCTTGGACTTGCGCGCGGCAACATCGGCCGCCCTGGCGCCGGACTGATGCCGATCCGTGGGCATAGCGGCGTGCAAGGTGGCGCAGAGATGGGTGCGTACGCGACGGCGCTGCCAGGCGGACTCCCCATTGAGTCGCGCTACACCGAACCACTTGCTGCAGCGTATGGATTCCCGATCGCGCCGAAGAGTGGACGCTCGGCGCCACAGCAGCTTGACGCCGCTGAGCG
>JAUMDJ010000043.1:0-1683 GCA_032121895.1 Chloroflexota bacterium
TTGCGGGGTCGTGAAGCCGCTCTGCGCTCATGAGGCGTACGCTACACGGAACGGTGCCCGCCGTCCCTGGTGGGCCCAGTAGTTGCGGAGGCAGCATGGCCCAGATTCACCTGCACGCCGAGAGTGGCGATTACGCCCCAGTCGTTCTCCTCCCGGGCGACCCGAATCGATCGAAGAGGATCGCGGCGCGCTTTGACGGTGGCTTGGAGAAGGCGAAGCTCGTCAACGAACATCGCGGTCTGCTCGGGTACACGGGCACGGTGAACGGCGTCCCCGTGAGCGTGCAGACGACTGGCATGGGCACACCGACCACTTCAATCGTTGTGGAAGAGTTGCTCAACCTTGGCGCAGAGACTTTCATTCGCGTAGGCACCTGTGGTGGCTTCCTGCACCTAGAGACGGGTGACGTACTTGTTGCGTCTGCAGCGGTCGCCAGTTCTGGCATCGGCCCGATCCTCGGGTTTAATGAACCGACGGCACCAACCGCAGACTTTGATGTCACCGGTGCGCTGATCGCCGCCGCGAAGGCGGAGGGTCTCACCACGCACGTCGGCCCGATCGTCACGTCTGATGTCTTCTACGACCCAGAGCCGCGCGGGACTGCGCGCTGGGGTGCACGCGGCTATCTCGGGGTGGAGATGGAGTCGGCGGCACTCTTCCTCCTTGCAATGCGCGAGCGTGCGAAGGGGCGACCGGTTCGCGCGGGGACCATCCTCACCGTCTCCGACACGATTCGCGATCCTGAGCTTGTGAAAGAGGCGCGAAAGAATGGTGGCGAGGCCTGGTACCGACTTCCAGAAGATGAGTTGATTGCACGCATCGACCGAACGATCGGTGCCGCGCTCAAGGCGGCGGCACAGCTCGGCGCGCGTTGACAGGAGTCACACCGCGACTCGGCGTTGCGCTCGGCACGATCGGCCTCAGCGCGAGTGAGTGGCTTGATTGTGCCGGCGAGTTATCGCAACTACCAATCGAGCGCGTCTGGATTTGGGATCACCTGATGGGGCGTGGCGCCGCGGAGCGTCCAGTTCTTGAGGCGCTCTCGCTCGCGGCCGCCGCACTCGCGCGGTACGAGTCGCTCGCTGTTGGCACGCTTGTGCTCGACGTGACGAAGCGACACCCGGCACTCGCGGCAAAGTCGATCGCAACGATCGCCTCTCTCGCAGAAGGGCGCCTCGCGGTGGGCCTTGGGGCTGGCGGTGATGCAGCGGAGCATCAGGCGCTCGGTATGGAGTTTGGCGCCGCAGAGGAGCGACTGACACTGATGGAGGAGACGATCGGAATCTTCCGCGCCATGCTGGAGGGGGATCCGACGCAACGCGTCACGCGCCCAAGTCAGGGTGCCGCCCCTTCGCTGCTGGAGGCGGCCTCCGCGCCACGCCCCGCGCATCAGGTCCCTCTGTACGTTGCGGGAGATCACGAGCGCAGCATTGATCTTGCAGCGCGAGCTGGGGATGGCTGGATTGCTCCAGCGGCGAGCTTTGCGCAAGGGGTCACACGGTTCAGAAGTGCGTCTGCACGCGCGGGGAGGACTGGACTCGTTGCGTTCGCACTGCAAGAGCTCGGTAAAGGCGAGTCGCTGAAGGAGACGCCATTCGGTCGTGATCCTCGAGGCTGGCTTGCCGCGCAAGGGGAGGCTGGTGCTGATTCCGTGGTGATCACCGTTCGCGATCGGAGTGACAT
>JAUMDJ010000044.1:0-3067 GCA_032121895.1 Chloroflexota bacterium
CAGTGCGTTTGCGGCGGGGTTGACTGGGAGGATGCGCCAGCCAGCAGCCTTTAGGGCGAGTAGAACGCCGTGAGAGGGGCGATCGGCCTTCGGTGAGGCGCCAACGATCGCGATCGTGCGACTTTCGGCGAGGAGGGTTCGGAGCTGCTCGTCGGAGAGAGGGGGCGCCCCTCCCCCCTCGGCAGCGTCAATCGCCGCCCTGATCCTCGTGCGTTCGTGCTCATCCATCGGCTAATCCTACTCGCTCGGTAGACTCCCTCCGTGAGCAAGAAGCCCGACTTCACCCATCTCCACGTCCACACCGAGTTCAGCCTGCTCGACGGCATGAGCAAGATTGATGCGCTCATGGACGAGACGAAGGCGCTCGGCATGGACTCCATTGCGATTACCGATCACGGTGCGCTCTACGGAACCGTGCAGTTTGTCCAGGCGGCAACGAAACGTGGGATCAAACCGATCATCGGTGTGGAGACGTACGTTGCGCGTCGCGGCATGGGTGATAAGGAGGGGAAGGCTGACCAGCAGCCCTTCCACCTCGTCTTGCTCGCCACGAGCGCAACCGGCTATCGCAACCTCTGTCGACTCGTCACCGACGCGCACCTTGATGGCATGTACTACAAGCCGCGTATTGACCTTGAGCATCTGGCGAAGCATTCAGAAGGGTTGATCGGACTCTCCGGCTGCCTGAACGGTGAGATCGCTCGTGCCCTAGAGGTTGATGACTGGGAACATGCCCGCGCACTCGCTGGGCGCTACGGCGACATCTTTGGGAAAGACCGCTTCTATCTTGAGGTGCAAGACCATGGCCTCCCAGAACAGAAGCGCCTGAATGAGCAGCTCTTTAAGCTTGCCCCCGAAGTTGGACTCCCGCTCGTATTGACGAACGACCTCCACTACGTGAAAGCAACGCAGCAAGAAGCACACGACGTTCTTCTCTGCATCGGCACCGCGTCCAATCTGGAAACTCCGAATCGGATGCGCTTCAATAGCGGCGACTTCTACCTGAAGTCACCAGCGGAGATGGCCGCGCTCTTCCCTGATCGGCCTGAGTTGCTTCGCAACACCCAGGTGATCAGCGATGCAGTCGATTTCAACCTTCCCCTCGGTCAACTTCGCATGCCCGACGTTGAGGTGCCAAAGGGGGAGAGCGTCGACAGCTGGTTGCGCAAAGAGGCGGAGCGAGGACTTGTACGCCGCTATGGGAGCCCTTCGGACGCAGCACGTCAGCGAATGGATTATGAACTCGGCGTGATCCTGAAGATGGGGTATGGCGCCTACTTCCTGATCGTTGCTGACTTCGTTCGATTCGCTCGGGAGCAGGGGATCGCTACTACGTGCAGAGGGAGTGCTCCAGGCTCGATCGTCACCTATGCACTCGGGATCACCCCCGTAGACCCACTCCACTACGACCTTCCATTCGAACGCTTCCTGAACGAAGACCGCGTCACGATGCCGGACATCGACATTGACTTTGAAGATGGACGACGAGAAGAGGTAATCCGCTACGTTGCGCAGAAGTATGGCGAGAGTCAAGTCGCCCAGATCATCACGTTCGGGACAATGGCGGCACGAGCGGCAATTCGTGATGTTGGACGTGTGCTTGGGAAGAGTTACGGCGATGTCGACCGCCTTGCGAAGGCGGTTCCAGAGAAGCTCGGGACCACGCTCGCGCAGGCTCGCAAGGATTCCGACTTCAAGGCGCTCGCGGAGAGCCCGGACTACGCCCCACTCGTCGGACTCGCCGAGCAACTTGAAGGGGTGGTGCGGAATGCCTCCACCCACGCGGCCGGCGTGGTGATCAGTCGCGAGCCGCTCACAGAGATCATGGCGCTCCAGCGCGCCACCAACTCGGACGGCGTCATGACGCAGATCGAGATGCACGGTGTGGAGGCGCTCGGCCTCCTCAAGTTCGACTTCCTTGGCCTGGCGAACCTCACCATCCTTCGTACGGCGGTTGACCGCATCAAGGCAACCTACGGGGTGGCGATCGACCTCGACACGATCCCGCTCGATGACGCGAAGACCTTCGCACTCCTCGCCTCAGGCGAAACGAGCGGGATCTTCCAGCTTGAATCCGCTGGAATGCGCCGCTACATCAAGGAGCTGCGTCCAACGAGCGTGTTCGATCTCGCCGCGATGGTTGCGCTGTATCGACCTGGACCCATGGCGAACATCCCCTCGTACATTCGTCGCAAGCACGGAACAGAGGCGGTCACCTATCTACACCCGCTTCTTGAGCCATTCCTGAAGCGAACGTACGGCGTGTTCGTGTACCAGGAAGACATCATGGCGGCTGCATCGGCACTCGGTGGCTTCTCAGGGCCGAAGGCTGACACCTTGGGGTATGCGGTGCGGAAGAAGAAAGAGGACGTGCTCGCTGGGCTCAAGCAGGAGTTCATTACAAGCGCAGCAGGGCGTGGCGTGGCCCCGAGTGTGATCGAGCAGGTATTCCAGGCGTTTGAGCCGTTTGCAAACTACGGGTTCAACAAGGCGCACGCCACCTGTTACGGCCTTATTGCCTACCAGACGGCCTACTTGAAGGCGAATTACACCGTTGAGTACATGACGAGCGTCCTCAATGCCTTCCGCAACAAGGAAGACAAGGTCGCCACGGCGATTGCGGAGTGCCGCAGGCTCGGCATTGCCATTCTGCCGCCCGATGTTGAACGATCGCAACTCGACTTTGAGCCGGAGGGGGGCGCGATTCGATTCGGCCTCCTTGCGGTCAAGAATGTTGGCGCTGGGGCGGCGGAATCCATCGTGGCGGCGCGCACTCGCGACGGTGACTTCAGAAGTTTGCAAGACCTGTGCGAGCGGATTGATCTTCGACTTGCAAACAAGCGCGTCTTTGAGGCGCTCGCAAAGGTTGGAGCCTTACAGAAGTTTGGCCATCCAGCCCAGATCCTTCTGGCACTCGATGATGTGCTCTCAGCCGGGTCAAGCGCGCAACGCGAGCGAGCCGCAGGGCAGGTCTCACTCTTTGACTCGGCTCCAGGCCTCGCGCTCTCGCTGGCTCCAACGCTGCCTCACGTCGTGGAGGCACCAACACGGGAGCGGCTCCGCTGGG
>JAUMDJ010000045.1:0-2689 GCA_032121895.1 Chloroflexota bacterium
CCTGGTTTTGCACGCTGGTTGACCGTCTCTACGAGTGCGCTGAACTCGTCGGCGCTAAATCCGCCGAGCGAGAGGATCCGATTCTGCTCTGACGTGCGCGAGAAGTACTCGTCAAAGTAGCGATCAATTCCAATGTTTGACCAGCCGAAGGCGTTGAGCCACCCCGCATCTGCCTCTTGGAGTGCGCCGCGATAGAGGCGGATCAGCTGCGGGATCTCGCTCAGCTTCCAACTCTCCTGCAGTGTGAAGTGACCTTCTCGAGGTTGCGTCGTGACCGTGCGCACGGTGACGGCACCAAACCGGCGCAGGTCAACGAAGTTTGAGATCGGCGAGAGGCCAAGCAGCGCAAGGCGACCTTTTGGTGCGCCGTAGCCGAGGAGGCTCGAACTGGTGACGAGTCGGTTGCGGAGGCGGATTCCGTTCAGGTCAATCATGCGGCGATCGTAGCGCGCAGAAGGAGCACCACCACCACGGATGCCGCCATGCCCACCAGGAGGCTGTTGCGCCATCGGCCGATCGCCGCCCCCGTGATCACCGCCACCGCCTCTGGGCCAACGCGGAGTGATCCGTCCGCAACGAAGACGTTTGCCGCGGCGATGGCACCGAGGACAGCGGGGCCGATCAGCCGGAGATAGGCGAGTGCTGGCGCAGGGAGACGATCAATCCCTGGCGCGAGGAGCGGGAGGGCACGTGCCGCGTAGGTTCCAATCCCGCCAAGGATTGCGAGTGGCAGAAGATCGGTGCGCAGTGGATCAATCATGCTGCCTCTCTGTTTCGCTTTGCGAAGAGGAGTCCAACAAGCGGTCCGAGTAGTCCGCCGATCATCACCGCGGCACTCGGATCAATGAGCAGTGATGCGGCAACTGCGGAAGAGCCACCGGCGAGAAGCGCGACGAGCGCCGCCCGATCGCGAACAAGGCCAACGGCGAGTCCAGCCATGGAGGCGGGGAAGACCACATCAAGGCCGATCGTTGCGGGCTCCGGAAGCGCGGCTCCTGCAAGCCATCCGGCAAGCGTTGCAAGGTTCCAGGGCACGAAGATGCTGAGGCCTGCGTACCAGGCACCAGGGAGATCGATACGGCCGAGTCGTGCAATGTGTGTGCTCGTAAGTGCGAATGCCTCATCCGTGAGGAGAAAGGCGAGGCCAGCACGGACGCGTCTTGGAAGCGCGGCCGCATGCGGTGCAACTGACGCGGCGTAGAGGAAGTGCCTGGCGTTGAGGAGCCAGACAAGAAGCACGATGGAGCTCCACGGTGCCGCTACGGCGAGCAGTCCAACCGCCGCGAACTGCGACGCCCCCGCAAAGAGGATCGCGCTAAAGGCTGCGGTCTCAACGAGCGAGAGCCCCCCTTCTCGCGCCGTGAATCCGAAGATTGTGCCGATCACGATCGCCAGTACCCAGATGCCGATGGAGTCAATCGCGAGTCGACGTCGCGCTGTGCGAAGGTCGCTCATCACGGCGTCGCTCATGGTGCAGGCGTCAGGACAACAACCGGGATCTCTCGGTCGGTCTTCCTAGAATATGCCGCGTAGACGCCGAACGTCACATCGTCCGTGCGCTTCAAGAGGTTGCGGCGTTCGTCGCCAGCCGCCACGCGCGCAACATACGGGAGTGATTGGCCACGCCGAATCACACGCACGTGGGGATCAACCACAAGGTTTTCGTACCAGCTCGGATTCCCAGGTCGGCCGTAGTTGCTCGCCACCAAGACGATGCGGTCGTGATCTGGGAGGTAGGTGATGACGGCACGTCGCCGCAACCCACTCCTTCTCCCAGTTGTCTCAAGGATGATGCCTGGCCGCCAGAAGAGGCTCGGGGTGATGCACCCGTTCGTTGCGAGCGCAAGGCGCGCGTGCAACGGAACAACCAGTCCAATGAGTCGTCCAAACCAACGCTGCGCAGATTTACGCAGCACCGATCGCGGCGTTGCCCAATCATCACGCGGCATCTATCGCTCGGCGTATAGGTAGCGAACCGAAAGCGCGGCAGCCACTGCGCCAGCGAGCGGTCCAGCAACATAGATCAGTGCGTAGGAGAGATCGCCGTACACCAGCGCTGGGCCGAACCAGCGTGCAGGGTTCATGCCAGCGCCAGAGATGGCACTCCCTGCGAGCATGCATGCCGCAATAGCACCGCCAACATAAAGTGCGCCAACTTGTGGCGCGCGTGCACCAGCAGCTGCGAGCAGGATGGTGAACACCATGACTGACGTAAGCACCGCCTCCACGCCAATCAGCAGTGGTGTTCCTGGGCCCATTGAAGGGAGTGGTGTTGCGCCGCCCGCGAACCCGTAGACACTCGGCTCGCCGTCAAAACCACCGAAGGCGAGCTTCAGGGCGAGCCCAGCGAGAATCGCCCCCAGGATCTGGACGACGATGTAGCGGATCCCCTCAACGGTACGGATCTTCCCGACTAGCCAGAAGGCGACGGTGACCGCCGGGTTAAAGTGTGCGCCGCTGATCGGGCCGAACGCGGTAGCCAAGGCGGCGATGAGTAGTCCAAAGGTGAGTGAGATTCCAACGAGCCCTACCGCCCCTCCAGTCTGGGCGTCTGAGATCACTGCGGCACCGCCAACGGCAATGAAGAGGAAGGTCCCAACGAGCTCGGCGGAGAGGGTGGAGATGAGGGTTCGACTCGGCACGGATCGCCTCCTGACAGACAACGTTCTGTGCCTAGGCGGCACCTGGA
>JAUMDJ010000046.1:0-1938 GCA_032121895.1 Chloroflexota bacterium
GCCATCGCCGCGCGCACCATTGCCGAGCGCGGCGTGCAGCTGATTGGTACCGCACACGGCAACAACCTTGACAACCTGATGTTGAATCCAACGCTCACCGACCTGATCGGTGGGATCCAGAGCGTGACGCTTGGTGATGATGAGGCGCGACGCCGACGGACGCAGAAGAGTGTGCTGGAGCGGAAGGCACCGCCAACGTTTGATGTGGTGGTTGAGATCATTGATCGTGACCACATCCTTGTCCATGAAGATGTGGCGGCCACCGTTGATGCGCTCCTTCGCGGCGACGCGGTTGCACCTGAGGAGCGTTGGCGTGACGAAGCGGGCGTGCACCGCACGCATCAGCGCATTCGACCCGGTGCACTCCCTGGCGTTGAGCAGCGTCGATTCGGCGGCTTGACGCCTGGAGACGATCGTCGCGGTTCATATGATGCGCGCGATGATGGCCGCGGTGGCTGGCGAAAGCATCGTGATCGATCACGTCGCGCGAGCGCCTTTGATGATCTTCGCAACCCCGCCGCCACGATCCCTGGCGGAACGGCGGCACCTGTGATGCCAGCACTCGACGCACGGTATGAGACGGGTGCCACCTCCGGTAGCTGGCGGCCGACACGAGGCTGGGTGAGCGGCGGCATGGCGGGTGCTGTCTCAGCAATGGATCACGAACCTGCCGCACGCACCGCTGACGGGGCACGAATCCCCGCCGCGTGGGATGACGCGCCAGATGCAGATGATCTGGAGCGAAACACAAGCCCGCTCCCTGAGATGCGAATCTACGCGCATGGGATCTCGCGGAAGAAACTTGAGATCGCGATTCGCGAACTTGGACTTCCCGCAAGCACCGCGCGCGGCCCGGAGGATGCAGACGCGGTGATGACGATTCGGAACGAGTTCAAGCAGCGGGGTGTGCAACTCGTGGAAGCGGAGCGCCGTGGCGTGCCGATCCACGTCTTGAAGTCCAACGCCTCCGCGCAGATGGAGCGCGCACTCTTGGCACTCTATGAACTTCCAGACGACCCGCGCGAGATGGCGCTTCGTGAAGCGGCGGCGGGGGTGCAGGAGGTGATGCGCACCGCACACCCGGTTGAGCTTGCACCGCAGAGCGCCTTCATTCGTCGACTACAACATCAACTCGCGGGCGAGGCGAACATCACCAGCAGTTCGCGAGGGCGGGATCCGCATCGCCGCGTGCGACTTGAGCCGCCAGGACGCGCCTCAAGCACCCCGCGCCGCCGCCGCTAAGCGTCAAGCGACGACCCATGTTTATTAGTTTCGAAGGGCCCGATGGCTCAGGAAAGTCAACGCAGATTGAGGCGCTCGCGACGGAGCTTCGCGCGGCGGGCAGAGAAGTGGTGACCGTGCGTGAGCCAGGAGGAACGCCGGCGGGCGAGAAGATTCGCGCAATTCTTCTTGGCGAAGGTGGCAGCGTTCCAGTAGATCCCCGTGCCGACGCACTTCTCTTTAATGCGTCCCGTGCGCAACTCGTTGCGGATGTGATTGAGCCGGCACTGGCGCGTGGCGCGATTGTCATCGCCGACCGATTCGCCGATTCCACACTGGCGTATCAGGGCTACGGGAGCGGACTCCCACTCGACGCGTTGCGCGCGATCATTCACTTTGCAACAGCGGGTCGCACGCCCGATCTCACGCTGCTCCTCGATCTTGAGGCGGGTCACGGGCTCGCTCGAAAGTCAGGGAGCGGCCGCACCCGCTTTGAGGAGGGTTTTGACGCCGCCTTCCATGAGCGCGTCGTCGCAGGCTTCCGAGCGCTCGCCGCCGCGGAGCCCACGCGGTGGCACCTCCTTGACGCCAGCGCAGAGCGCGGCGTACTCGCCGCACAGATCAGCACGATCGTTCAGGGGGCGCTCGCCGCCAAGCGCTAATCGGTCTCGCCGCTACACTTCCTCAATGGTGCCCCAACTCACCTCCAAGGTCGAC
>JAUMDJ010000047.1:0-3115 GCA_032121895.1 Chloroflexota bacterium
CACTCCCAGCAGGTCGAGCGGCGCTGCGTTCGCTGTCGCCGCGGCGCGCACTCTCCGCGCTCGCAATCGGCGCGCTCTTCGTTGCGAATGCCTCAACGTACTTTGCGAGCCTGATCTGGATTGACGCCTCCCTCGCCGGACTGATGACGTATGCGTACCCAGCGATCGTTGCAGTCCTCTCTATCTTCTTTGCGCATGCACCATCAGGTTTGCGACCTTGGGTAGCACTCGGGATCGCCACCACGGGCGTGGCGCTCGGCGTTGGAGGGATCTCCGCGGGGAAGGAGCCAGCGCTCATCGGACTCGTCCTCGGTGTTGCCTCACCCATCATCTACAGCTGCTACATCATCCTTGCCGCTCGTCTGGGCGGCGAGTCAAAGCGCGGCACCGGATCAAGCCGCGGTGGCGGAATTCCGCCGCTTGCTGCGGTTCCACTCAGCCTCGCTGGCACAGCGCTCGGCGTCTTCGCGCTGCGGCTCCTCGCCGGACGCGACCTGCTTCCAATGCCGATCCCAAGCGATGCCCTGCTCCCAATCATCGGCGTAGCCACCATCGCTGGAATCGTGCCGATCGGCGCCTTCTACGCTGGCGCCCAGCGCCTCGGCGCCGCCCGCGCGGCGCTCGTCAGCACCGTGGAGCCGATCTTCACGATCGTTGCCGCAGGGATCATCTTTGGAGAGAGCCTCACCCTCATCCAGCTCCTAGGTGGCGCCCTGATCTTGGGGGCCGTCCTCGTGGCCGAGTGGGGGGCGATCCGACCGAGTGCCCCAGCGCGGAAATAAAGTTAACGCGCCGTTTACCTGGCGGTAGCAGGCTGTTCACACGTCCCACGGAGGATGTGCATGCGCCCTCAATTTATGGCGAGCCAGGGGCGCCTCGCCATCAGGTAGGAGTAACGATGAAGAACCGATTGAAGAGGCTCGGCGCAGCAGCGCTGATTGCTGTGTTTGTGGCCGCGTGTGGAGGGTCGTCCGAAAGCGCATCGTCTGGTGCGCTGAGTGGCGAGATTGCAATCGATGGTTCGAGCACCGTATATCCGGTCACCGAGGCTGTTGCTGAGGAGTTCCAGAACGCGAATTCTGGAGTTCAGGTGACCGTTGCCTTCTCCGGAACTGGCGGTGGATTCAAGAAGTTCTGCACGGGTGAGACCGACGCAAACAATGCGTCACGACCAATCAAGACTGGCGCAGAATCAGAAGACGAACTATGCACCACAAACTCCGTGGCATACATTGAGCTCAAGGTTGCACTCGACGCTCTTGCCGTCGTGGTGAACCCGGAGAATGATTTCGTTGACTGCTTGAGCGTTGCGGAGCTCAATGCCATCTGGGGACCAGAGTCCACCGTGATGACGTGGGCGGATGTGCGCGCCGGCTGGCCAGCCGAAGAGATTGAGCTCTATGGCCCAGGCGCCGACTCAGGCACATTCGACTACTTCACCGAAGAGATCAACGGTGAGGCAAAGGCTTCGCGATCTGATTACACGGCATCCGAAGACGACAACACCCTAGTACAAGGGATCAGCGGATCGAAGTACGCGCTCGGCTACTTCGGCCTGGCATACGTGACGGAGAACGTAGGAAAGGTGAAGGCGGTTCCGGTTGATGGCGGTGCTGGCTGCACGATGCCATCAGCAGATGCTGCAAACGATGGGACGTACTCCCCCTTGGGGCGCCCACTCTTCGTCTATCCGTCGGTAGCAGCGCTGGCCCGCCCAGAGGTGGCCGCGTTCTTCCGCTTCTATCTTGAGAACACCAACGAGCTCTCAGAGGCGGTTGGATACATCGGACTGAACGACGCCGACCTGAGCGCCGCGAAGGCGACGCTCGAAGCGGCACTCAAGTAAGTCAAGAGAAGAGGCGGTTCCCTCCGCCAATGCGCCCAGGGGTCCAGCGGCCCCTGGGCGCCGCTACTATTCCCACACGGAGCATGGGCGCGGACAATGAAAGGGTGAGATGACCTACATCACGTTGCCACGAACGAGGCCCACTGAACGAGCGATAGAGTTTGGGCTTCGTGCCGCAGCCGCCGTGGGCATCGTGACAACCGTTGGAATCATCGCGGTGCTCACCGTTGAGGCGCTGCTCTTCTTTGCAGAGGTCTCCCCGGTGGACTTCTTTACCGGGACACGCTGGTCGGCGTCCATCAAGCCGTTCGCCTTCGGGGTCATTCCGCTCATTGTGAGCACCCTCATGATTGCTGCGATTGCGCTTGCGATCGCTGTGCCAATTGGGATCCTCGCAGCAGTGTGGATGAGTGAATTTGCGAGCATGCGTTCACGAAACATTGTCAAGCCAATTCTAGAAATTCTCGCTGGGATCCCAACGATTGTCTATGGATTCTTTGCGATCACGGTGATTACGCCGCTGTTGAAGGCAACCATTCTTCCCGAGCTTGGAACCTTCTCAGCACTTTCGGCGGGCATTGTGGTGGGCATCTTGATCCTTCCCCTTATCGCCTCGTTGACTGAAGATGCCCTTCGCGCAGTACCGCGCGGCCTTCGAGAAGGCTCGTATGCAATGGGGGCAACGCGCTGGGAGACGGTCCGACGCGTACTACTCCCCGCCGCGCTCTCTGGAATCGCCGCCGCTGTGATCTTGGCGATGAGCCGTGCCATTGGGGAGACGATGGCTGTGGTGCTCGCGGCTGGCACCAACCCCCAGCTGACGATTGATCCAACGGAGTCAGTGCAGACAATGACCGCATTCATCGTGCAGATCAGCCTTGGCGACACCCCAGCCGACAGCCTCCAGTTCAAGGCGCTCTTCGCGGTTGGCGCAACGCTGTTCGCAATGACCTTTGCCCTGAACATGATCAGCACGTGGATCGTGTCTAAGTATCGGAATGAATATGACTAATCCAACCAGGGTGGCGTCGCATGCGGGAGAGGCCACGACACTCAACCGCCGCAAGGTAAAGAACGCGCTCTTCTCGCTGCTCGCACTTGCGGCCATCTTTATCAGCATGGTCACGCTCGCTGGCCTTCTCATTGACCTGGTTGGCAGGGGTGGATCGTCGCTCGACACGCAGTTCCTCACCTCCTCACCGAGTCGAATTCCCGCAAAGGCGGGCATCCTTCCCGCCCTCGTCGGCACACTCTGGGTGACCCTCTTGG
>JAUMDJ010000048.1:0-3329 GCA_032121895.1 Chloroflexota bacterium
CCAGTAAACGAGAGCAGACGGAAGCGCTCGTCGTCAATGAGTTTGTCGGCAACTTCGCGCGCGGTCGGGATGACGCTCAGGGCCCCTTCTGGGAGGCCAGCCTCCGTCATGATCTCCGCCACCTTCAGCATGATCAGAGGATCGGCTGATGGCGGCTTCAGGACGATGCTGCAACCGGCGGCGATCGCTGGCGCCACCTTATGTGCGGCGAGATTCAACGGGAAGTTGAAGGGACTGATACCGAGCACTGGGCCCATTGGGAAGCGTCGCGTGATGCCAAGGCGCCCTTTGCTGGACGGGGCAAGATCGAGCGGGATCGTCTCGCCGATCATCCGCTCCGCCTCTTCGGCGGCGAGGCGGAAGGTGAGCGCGCCACGATCAATCTCGGCGCGTGCGTCGCGAATCGGCTTCCCCGCCTCAGCGGAGAGGAGTGCGGCAAGTTCTTCCTTGCGCGCGCTAATCCCAGAGGCGGTCTTGCGCAGAATCTCGGATCGCTCCCATGCGCCGAGTGCACGCATTCGCTCGAATCCAACTTGCGCGCCAATCACCGCGCGTTCCATCTGCTCAGGGCTGGCGAGGAAGGTACTCCCCACCACGCGCCCATCAAACGGAGAGCGGACCTCATGTGGGTGCGGCGACTCCTCCCAGGAGCCGGCGATCAGGATCTTCTGCGCCTTCATGAGCCGAGTCTAGCCGAGTGCCGCTGCCGCTTTGGGTGTTGCGCCGCTTAAAGGGCGGCGCCGCGCGGATAACTCCCCAAGATGCGCAGCTCGCTCGTCACCGCCTCCAGCTCACGGAGCACCCCTTGGAGCGCAGGCTCGCTCGCCCCCGCGTCAAGATCCATCCAGAAGACGTACTCCCAGTCGCCGCCTTGACTCGGTCGCGATTCAAGTTTGCTCATGTTCACGCCAGCCGCCGCAAACTTCTGCAGCACGGCGAGCAGCGTCCCTGGCTCATTCCGTACGCCTACCAAGAGGGTGGTGCGCGGCGCACCTGTGCGCGCGCTCAGTTCAGCGGTACTCCCTTTGGTGCGCAGCACCCAGAAGCGCGTGCGGTTCCCTGGATCTCGCTCAATGCCGCTCGCAAGCTCCACCAGTCCATGCAGCTTCGCTGCCCGAGGAGAGAGGACGGCGGCCGCATCGCGCTCACTTCGTTCACGGATTGAGGCGCCGGCTCCCGCCGTGTTGTACGTGGAGAGGAGTTGCCACGCTCGCGTGCGCAAAAACGGCTCGGATTGCGCGAGTGCCTGGGCGTGACTGTAGACGCGCGTCACCTCGTCAATCGTGACACCAGGAAGCGCAGCAAGGACAAGGTTTACGGGCACGACCGACTCCCCCACAATCTCAAGCGCGCCGTCGCGGACCAAGTCAAGCGTTTCTCGAACGGTGCCGTTCACCAAATTCTCAATCGGAAGGATGCCGAACTGCGCGCGCCCGTCTAGGAGCGCTTCGCGAACCTCGCCGAACGAGCCAACGGGGAGACTTGTCGCTGACTCACCAAAGAAGGCGATGAGAGCATCCTCTGCAAATGCGCCGGGCTCACCCGAATACGCAACGCGGATGTTCCCACTCATTATCGCGAGCCAGGAACGTTCCGCTCGGAACGACGGGCAACGGCGGCGTTACCCTTCAGGAGCGCATACTCCAGCGAATCTGCGAGAGCGAGCGCCGATGCAGAGATGATGTTCTCGCCCACGCCCATGGTGGACCAGGCGTTGCCGCCAGCAACCGACTCAATCACCACGCGCGTCTTGGCACCCGTAGCGGACTCGCCATCAAGGATGCGTACCTTGTAATCCACAAGATGTACCGCGTCCAACTGCGGATAGAAGGCGCCGAGCCCCTTGCGCAGCGCGCGGTCGAGTGCGTTCACGGGGCCGTTCCCATCAGATGCAGTGTGCAGATCTTCGTTGCCAACCTGCACGCGAACCGTCGCCTGCGCACGCGGTTCACTCGCTTCGCGCTGCTCCACAATGACGGTGAAGTCCATGATCTTGAATGGCGCGGCGTACCCGGGCTTATGGCGTTCAACGAGCAGTTCAAATGACGCTTCTGCTCCTTCATAACTTGCGCCGCCCGCCTCCATCTCCTTGACGAGTGCCGAGAGCGTCTTTGAGTCGAGGCCAGAGTTTGCGAGCTCCACGCCAAGCTCTGCGGCGCGGCTCCCCGTGTTCGCCTTCCCGCCGAGCTCTGAGACGACCAGGCGGCCACGATTCCCCACGAGTGCGGGATCAATGTGCTGATAAGCGCGCGGCGTCTTCACCTGTGCCGCGCCGTGCACGCCACCCTTATGCGCAAACGCAGACCGCCCAACGTACGGCTGATGATCATCTGGAGCGAGGTTCGCGATCTCCGCAACCTCGTGCGAAAGCGTGGAGAGGTCGGCGAGTCGATCTGCACCCGCCACCTTGTGCTCACTCTTGAGGGCGAGGTTCGCCATGAGGGAGACCATATTCGCGTTCCCCGCGCGCTCCCCGTATCCGTTGATGGTGGCCTGGACGTGGCGCACGCCCGCATCAACCGCGGCGAGTGCGTTCGCAACGGCGAGCTCGGCATCGTTATGTGAGTGGATCCCCCAGACCACGTCGCGGGCACCCTTGTCTGCAGCCAACTTCGCGCGCGCATCGCGCACGATCTCACTCATGCGATTGGTCAGGGTTCCGCCGTTCGTGTCGCAGAGCACCAGCGTCGATGCACCCGCGTCGCGCGCCGCGCGCAGGGTATCCAGCGCATAGGCGGAATCGGCCTCATACCCGTCAAAGAAGTGTTCTGCGTCGTACACCAGCTCACGTCCGCGCTCAGCAACATAGCCAATACTCTCGGCGATCATGGCGAGGTTCTCCGCGCGCGTCGCCTCGATGACCTCATCCACGTGCAGCGTCCAGCTCTTCCCGAAGATGGTGACGATCGGCGTCTCTGCATCCAAGAGCGCGTTCAGGTTCGGGTCGCTCTCTGGACGGTTTGACTTGTGGCGCGTGCTGCCGAAGGCGGCGAGCTTAGCGCGCTCCCAGCGAATCTTCTTCGCCGCCGCGAAGAACTCGATGTCCTTCGGATTTGATCCTGGCCAGCCACCCTCAATCGCCGGCATGCCGAACTCATCGAGGGCACGAGCAATGCGCAGCTTGTCCTGGAGTGAGAGGACGAGGCCTTCACGCTGCGCACCGTCGCGCAGGGTGGTGTCGTAGAGGAGGACTGGATCCTTTTCGCCGCCCACCGCACCGCTCATTGCGCGCCTCCCTTTGCGTTCAGCACCTGCTCAACAATGAGGTCTGTCGCCTCACGCGTGCCAACAAGCGTCAGGCCAGCCGCCTTGAGCGCCGCAGCATCCGC
>JAUMDJ010000049.1:0-2902 GCA_032121895.1 Chloroflexota bacterium
CCATTGCCTCGCCAACACGGCGCTTGATCTCGTCGCCCTTGATACCAGAGCGGCGCAGCCCGAACGCAACGTTCTCGTAGATGGTGAGGTGGGGGAAGAGTGCGTAGCTCTGGAAGACGGTGTTGACATCGCGCTCGTGTGCGGGGAGGAAGGTGACATCAACGCCCTTCAGTTCAATGAGACCGCTTGTTGGCTGTTCAAAGCCGCCGATCATGCGCAGTGTCGTGGTCTTGCCGCAACCGGATGGCCCGAGCAGGGTGAAGAATTCGCCGTCGCTCACGTCGAGAGTGATCGCGTCAACCGCGACCGCATCCCCGAACCTCTTGGTCACGTTGACCAGCCGGACGTCGACTTCAGCCACCCTTGGGGTCACCTCCACAGTCCGCTCCGCGCGTCGCTCCTCAATCTGAGGATGAGCGAAGCGTATGACCCAGGGGGGGTGGGGTCAAACGGCGTTGCGGGGTACGATGTGCGGGACGAGGGCGGCGACTCCCCGAGCACGTTCGGGGTCTGCCTGCTCAAGCGAGGAGGGGCGATGGCTGAGATCAGCGAGGCCCAGGTGATGAAGGCGTTGAGCGCCGTCCAGGAGCCGGAACTCGGCAAGGACATTGTCACGCTGGATATGGTGAAGGAGCTGGTGGTTGAGGGGTCGAACGCCAGCCTCATGATTGAACTCACCACGCCGGCATGCCCGCTGAAGGACGTGATCGAGCGAGACATCCGTGGTGCCCTTGATGGGATCGGCGTACAGCTCACCGAACTGCGTTGGGGGGCGAAAGTGCGCCGCGCCGCTGCGCCGAGCCAGGAGAAGTTGCTGCCGAACATTCGCAATGTTGTTGCCGTTGCCTCAGGGAAGGGCGGAGTAGGGAAGAGCACGGTTTCCGTCAACCTCGCGGTCTCCCTTGCGCAGAGCGGCGCACGCGTTGGTCTTCTTGATGCAGACATCACGGGGCCAAATCTTCCACAGATGCTGGGCGCAACAGGGACGCCAAAGTCGAGTCCGGGCGGCAAGATTGAGCCGATCGAGCGACACGGCGTGAAACTGATCTCCATTCAATTCTTCGTCCCTGAAGGGCAGCCGATCGTCTGGCGTGGACCGCTGATTGGTGGCGCGATCCAGCAGTTCCTTCGCGATGTGGAGTGGGGCGAGCTTGACTACCTTGTAGTTGATCTTCCGCCCGGAACATCTGATGCACAGCTCACGCTTGCGCAGGCGGTGCCACTCGCCGGCGCGGTGCTCGTCACCACCCCACAGGATGTTGCCCTCTCTGATGTGACAAAAGCGCTCGCAATGTTCCGCCGCATGAACGTGCCGATCCTTGGCATCGTGGAGAACATGTCTGCATTCGCCTGCCCGCACTGCGGCGAACTGACGGAAATCTTTGGACGTGGTGGCGCGGAGCGGCTGGCGAAGGATGAGCAGCTTGAGATGCTCGGACGAGTGCCACTTGAGATGGCGGTTCGCCAGGGTGGCGATGCCGGAATTCCAGTGGTTGCACAACGTGAGGCCGGCCCAGCGGCGGTCGCGCTGAAGTTGGTTGCAGGTGCGGTGGCGGCGC
Source organism: Chloroflexota bacterium (assembly GCA_032121895.1). GTDB lineage: Bacteria > Chloroflexota > Limnocylindria > Limnocylindrales > Limnocylindraceae > Limnocylindrus. The sequence continues at coordinate 1,560 of JAUMDJ010000049.1, forward strand.
GCCTCTCCGTTCGTGCGGCGAGCGAAAGTGGCACCACGCTGACGATCGCCTAATGGCTGAGCCCGAGGCGAGCGAGCAGAGCTTTAGCGAGTCGCTCGATCAGTTGATTGCCGCGGTTCGCGCGCTCTTCGCTGGGCACTGGGCCCTGTTGCGCGCAGAGCTTGGCGCGATCGCACGAGATGTGCTGGTCACACTGATCGGTGCTGCTGCGGTTGTATCGCTGGTGGTCACTGCGCTGCTCGGACTCCTCATTGCACTTTTCCTGGTGCTCGGCGAAGGACTCTTCGGCTCCCAACTCTGGGGGGCGGCACATATGACGCTGATCCTCCTCTCGCTTGCCGCAGCGATCGCCTCTTCGATCTTGCGGATCACCACCGGTCGCCGCGCGCGAGCGCTCTTGGTCGCTGTCTTCGTTGGAGTCAGTTCTCTCCTCCTCACGCTTCTCCCACTCGGTTGGGCCGCTGGCCCCGCCGCTGGGTGCGCGATCACGTTGGGATTGGTCACCCTGTTGGCCGACCTACTCGTCGGACTCTCCACCTTCAACACGCAACGATTCACGGATCGATTTGTGCCTTTGGCGAGCGAGGCGGAGCTGCGCGCCACCGCGAGCGCGTTGGAAGATCTTCGTGAAGAGGCGCTCAGCGGCGTTGCCGCAGAGATTGGCGAGGCGATTGGCAGCGCCGACGCGGCAATCGGAACGCTGCGGCGCACGGTCAGCCGAGTTGCGGAGACACTGAACCGGGCCGCAGAGCGCATTCGACCGGATCGTGGGGGTGACGCGTGAGCGACGAACAGAAGTTAGAGCGAGTGGCGGCGCTCCTTGAAACGCGCCCTCGTGTTGCGCACGAGGTTGCACAGGTGCAGCGTGCGCGCGAGGGCTCGCTGGAGGGCGCGCGTGCGATTGCACGGAGACTGCGTCCGAGTGGCGGCCTCGGCAAGGAGCTGCGCGAACACCCGTTGCAGGTCCTCGGAATTGCGGCGGCACTCGCTGTGATTGGATTGCGCTGGATCACTGGCGGTCGTTCACAAAAGCGGCGTGGCGATGTATCGCGTGCGCCTTCAGAGGGGGCGGGTGTGGTGAGTGCCTTCGCCGCCGGACTTGCTGCGGCAGCGGCAGAGAAGGGTGGCCGCGCCGTCATTGACGCGCTTCTCGACGCACGGCCAGCGGATTCACGATCCGCCAGTTCCCGCACTCCGTTGGCGCGGGTGGACGAATCGGGCGGGGGAGCCCATGATGATCAGGGGCGAGTGGCGAAACGGTAGACGCGCCAGCCTTAGGAGCTGGTGTCGGTAACGACGTGTGAGTTCGAGTCTCACCTCGCCCACCATCAACGTGCGACTTC
>JAUMDJ010000050.1:0-2711 GCA_032121895.1 Chloroflexota bacterium
CCGATCCCGTGGCAGATCAAAAGATCGCCGATTGGCGCCGTGGCAGGACGGAAGGTTCTGCGGAACAGGAGGATTCCATCGCTCGTCCTGAAGGGGTCAAGCTCAATCTTTACCGAATCCATCGCCAGGATCCTACACTTAGGGGGAGGGGCCGCACGTGCCTAGATTCGGAGGCCGCAATGGGAAGCGACAAGGGTGGCAGCACACGCAGCGAGCGCGATTCGTTCGGTCCAATTGACGTGCCTGCAGATCACCACTGGGGCGCCCAAACGGCACGATCGCTCCAGTTCTTTGCGATTGGCGAAGAGGAGATGCCGCAGCGCCTGATCCACGCGCTCGCGCTCGTTAAGCGCGCCGCAGCAACCGTGAACGCCGACCTCGGACTCCTCCCTGCCGAGATCGCCGCCGGTATCGCAAAGGCGGCTGACGAGATCGCTGCAGGTGCGCTGCGTGACGAGTTCCCCCTCTCCGTGTGGCAGACCGGCTCAGGGACGCAGAGCAACATGAATGTCAATGAGGTCATCGCGTCGCGCGCGAACGAGATCGCCACCGGAACCCGTGGCGGAAAGTCGCCCGTACACCCAAACGACCACGTCAACCTCTCCCAGTCCTCCAATGACGTCTTCCCAACTGCAATTCACATTGCCGCCGTTCTTGCGGTGAACGAGCAGCTGGTCCCCGCACTCACCCAACTGCACAGCTCCATTGCGGCCAAGGCGAAGGCCTGGTCACCCATTGTCAAGATTGGACGCACACACCTACAGGATGCGGTACCACTGACGCTCGGACAAGAGTTCGGCGCGCATGCTGCAGCACTCGCTGCTGACATTGCGCGAATTGAAGGCGCGCGCAACGGCCTGCTCGCACTCGCACTCGGCGGAACTGCGGTTGGCACTGGTCTCAACAGTCACCCAGAGTTTGCGGATCGTGCAGCGAAGCAGATCGCACTCCTCACCAAACAGCCATTTACCAGCGCGCCGGACAAGTTCACGGCGCTCGCAGGACAAGAGCCAACGCTCCACCTCTCCGCAGCGCTGCGCACACTCGCAGCCACGCTGATGAAGCTCGCCAATGATGTGCGCTGGCTCGCCTCCGGACCTCGCGCCGGACTCGGTGAGCTGAGCATTCCAGAGAATGAGCCTGGCTCCTCCATCATGCCGGGGAAGGTGAACCCGACACAAGCCGAAGCACTGACGATGGTTGCCGTACAGGTCTACGGACTTGACGCCGCGATCGCCTTTGCCGCAAGCCAAGGAAACTTTCAGTTGAATGTCTACAAGCCGTTGATCGCGCACAACCTGCTGAACCAGATCCGCCTGCTCGCTGATGCATCCCGCTCGTTTGCGCTGCACTGCATTGACGGGGCGCAGCCAAACGAGGCGCGCATCACCGAACTGCTCGACGCATCGCTGATGCTTGTCACCGCGCTCACCCCCGCGATCGGCTACGACAAGGCGGCGGAGATTGCAAAGAAGGCACACGCATCGGGGACGACCCTTCGCGAGACTGCGCTCGCCCTCGGTTACGTGACGGCGCAGGAGTACGACAAACTCGTGCAGCCCGCGCAGATGACAAGGCCGCAGCGATGAGCCCAACCATGGAGACGAAGCGACTGCGCATCGGAGTCTTGACTGGCGGTGGCGACTGCCCCGGGCTTAACCCCGCGATCCGTGCTGTGGTACGCCGCGCCGAAGCGGGCGGCCACACCGTTGTTGGGATCCTGGACGGATGGGCAGGCCTCGCGAACCCAGACGCGACCCTCACGCGACCACTGAACCGTGACGAAGTCCGCGGGATTCAAGCGCGCGGCGGGACAGTGCTCGGCTCGAGCCGCACGAATCTGCTCAAGCGTGAAGGTGGACTCGACGCGGCTGAGGCCTCAATCAAGCGCCTCGGTCTCGATGCGCTCGTGGTTATTGGTGGTGACGACACCCTCTCCGTCGCTGCAGGACTCGCCAAGCGCGGCGCCGCTGTGGTTGCGATCCCCAAGACAATGGATAACGACGTCTGGGGGACCGAAGGCTGCCTCGGCTTTGATACTGCTGCAAACATCGTCACCGAAGCGCTCGACCGCATCCAGACCACCACCTCGTCGCATCACCGCGTTGCTGTTGTTGAAGTGATGGGTCGAGACGCGGGCTGGGTCGCCGCGTGGGGCGGACTCGCTGGTGGCGCAGACACCATCCTCGTGCCCGAGCAGCCAGTTGACGCCGCGGCGATCGACCGACTCGTCGAGCTTGTGACGCGTCGCAGAAGCTACGCAACGGGTGCGTCAGTGATCGTCGTCTCCGAGGGCGTACAGCTCCCAGAGGCGTTGCTCAACCTGAGCGGCGACGTACCGCGCGATGAGTTCGGCCACCCACGTCTGGACAAGATCGCGGTGGGCGACGCGATCGCTGCAATCCTCGAGGAGCGCACCGGTCTTGAGGTGCGCTGCACACGACTCGGACACCTCCAGCGCGGCGGCCCACCATCAGCTGCCGATCGCGTCCTTGGTGCCCGCTACGGCGTGGCCGCTGTAGACGCGCTTGAGACTGGCCGCTGGGGGAACATGGTTGCCCTGCGTGCTGGCGCGATCGTTGAGGTTCCACTTGCAGAGGTAGGCGGGAAGAATCGACCACTTGATGCAAGTTATCTCCGCGTCTTTGACGCACTCGCCTAGCAGTGGCAACCCTCGTCCTTATCCGACACGCACGAACCGCCGAAACGGG
>JAUMDJ010000051.1:0-5942 GCA_032121895.1 Chloroflexota bacterium
TGCCCGCAGCGTAGCGCGTGAACCCCTAGCTTCGCGCCCCAAGGAGCGCCGTCTCGCCTGACGCCTCGGCGTAGGCATCCACAGGGAGGCAGGCACAGACCACATTGCGGTCGCCGTGCACGTTGTCAATCCTGCGAACCGGTGGCCAGTACTTCCGTGCCTTCACCCATGAGAGCGGGAAGGCGCCCTGCTCTCGTGCGTATGGGCGCGCCCAGTCACTGCGCAGCAGGTCACTCGCCGTGTGTGGTGCATTGCGCAGTGCGCTCTGCTCCAACGGCACGCCTCCTGACGCAATCGCTCGCGCCTCTTCGCGAATGGCGCACAGCGCGTCAATGTATCGATCCAACTCCGCCTTTGACTCGGATTCTGTTGGCTCAAGCATTAGCGTGCCTGCTACCGGCCAGCTCATGGTCGGGGCGTGGAAGCCGAAGTCCATCAGACGCTTCGCCACATCCTCCACCGTCACGCCACTCTCCTGCGTGAGCGGCCGCAGATCCAAGATGCACTCGTGCGCCACCGTTCCTGTTCGTCCGGTGTAGAGAATGGGGAACGCGTCACGCAGCCGCGCCGCCATGTAGTTCGCGTTCAAGATGGCGATCTCTGTTGCCGCACGTACACCGTCTGCGCCGAGCGCCGCAATGTACGCCCAGCTGATCGGCAGAATGCTCGCACTTCCGTACGGTGCTGATGAGACGCGACCCTCTTCGCCGAGTCCGATCCCTGGTAGGAACGGCGCGAGCCGTTCAACAACGCCGATCGGTCCCATGCCAGGTCCGCCACCACCGTGCGGGATGGCGAACGTCTTGTGCAGATTGAGATGGCAGACATCGGCGCCGAATGCACCCGGCTGCGAGAGTCCAACCTGCGCGTTCATGTTCGCGCCATCCATGTAGACGAGTCCGCCCGCCGCATGCACCGCATCACAGATCTCACGGATCGACTCTTCAAAGACGCCGTGCGTGCTCGGGTACGTCACCATCAATGCGCCGAGCACTGCTGCGTGCTCCGCAATCTTCGCCGTGAGGTCGTTCATGTCCACGTTGCCGTGATCGTCACAACCTACGACCACCACGCGGAATCCGGCCATCACCGCACTCGCCGGGTTCGTCCCGTGCGCACTGCTCGGGATCAGGCAGACGGTGCGCTGCGTCTCGTTGCGCGAGTGATGCCAGCGACGAATGGCGAGGAGGCCCGCGTACTCGCCCTGCGAGCCTGCGTTCGGCTGCAAGCTGACGGCGGCGAAACCGGTGATCTCCGCGAGCCACGCCTCAAGGTCGCTCGTCAGCTGCGCATACCCCGGAAGCCGCAAAGGATCTGAGAACGGATGCACGTTGGCGAATCCTGGGTGCCCAATCGCCTCCATCTCCGTGGTGGCGTTCAACTTCATCGTGCAACTACCGAGCGGGATCATGGAGCGCGTCAGGCTCACATCCTTCTCCGCGAGTCTGAAGATGTATCGAAGCATCTCGCTCTCAGAGCGGTGTAGCGTAAAGACTGGGTGCGTGAGGATCGCATCGCTGCGACGCAGCACCGCGGGGAGTGAATCGGCCGCTGCGTCAGTTGCGGCACCGGAAGCCCCAAGGACCTTGAGAAGCGCTGCAACGTCTGCATCCGACGTGAGCTCGTCACAGGCAAGACCGAGGCCGGTTGTGTCTAAACGGCGCATTTCAAATCCGACCGAGGCGGCGGCGGCAAGCAGCTCGTCGGCACGTGCGGCGCTTCCCGTCTCAATGGCAATCGCATCAAAGAAGTGTTCGTGTCGCAGCGTCAGTCCTGATACGCCACTCACGCCCGCGGCGAGTCGTGCCGCATGCGCGTGCACGCGCTCTGCAATAGCGCGAAGTCCGTCAGGGCCGTGCCAGGCCACGTACATGCTGGCGATCACGGCGAGCAGCACCTGCGCGGTGCAGATGTTGGAGGTCGCCTTCTCACGGCGAATGTGCTGTTCACGCGTCTGCAGGGTCAGGCGGTATGCGGGGTTGCCGTCCGCGTCCACAGAGACGCCAACAAGGCGGCCGGGGAGTGAGCGCTTGAAGGCGTCGCGTGTGGCCATGAAGGCGGCGTGCGGGCCGCCGTTCCCCATTGGGACGCCGAAGCGCTGGCTACTTCCAATGACCACGTCAGCACCCTGCGCTCCAGCGCTCTCCATCAACACCGCAGCGAGTGGGTCCATGGCAACGATCACGAGGAGGTTCGCCGCATGCGCAGACGCAACATCTGCACGGATCGAACGCGCGACGCCACTGCTCCCGGGGTTTGAGATCAGCAGGGCAAACGGACGCTCCCCCTCGCGCGGCGCTGCAGCGCGCGCCAAGAGTTCGCTCACGGGCGCAATGATCAGCGCGATGCCGAGCGGCTCACTGCGCGTCTTCAACACATCAATCGTTTGCGGATGCGTATCCGCATCTACCAACAGCAGGTTCCCGTCACTGACGCTTCCCACCGCGTGCGCCAGTGTCACCGCCTCAGCCGCCGCTGTCCCTTCATCAAGGAGCGATGCGTTGGCAATCTCCATCCCCGTGAGATCACAGATTGCCGTCTGGAAGTTGATCAGCGCCTCAAGTCGCCCCTGCGCGATCTCTGGCTGATACGGCGTGTATGCCGTGTACCAGGCCGGGTTCTCCAAGATGTTGCGCTTGATCACAGGTGGCGTGATGGTGTTGTGATAGCCCATCCCAATGAAGCTCTTCAGCGGCGTGTTGCGCGCCGCCATCTCACGAAGTGCGGTGGCAACGTCCGCTTCGCTCTTCGCCGCTGGGATCTGTAGTGGCGCGGCGCGCAGGATGCTTGCAGGAACAGTGTCGTGAATGAGTGCATCAAGAGATCCGTGGCCAACCACGCGAAGCATCTCGGTGATGTCAGACGCGTCAGGACCAATGTGGCGATCAGCAAAGGTGTGCGTTCGCTGCGATCCGGACATGACGGCACCTCCTCGGTGCCCCGCTGTCCATCTGCCTGAGAGCATCCCTGCGACGCAACAAGCGTTCGCAAGTTCCTCCGTCGGCGCGCTGCGCGGATCACTCCACTCAACGCTCTCCAGCGTCCCCATCCCCGCGCGGTCCATCTGCCTGAGAGGTTCCGGACCGTTGCTCCGTCGGCGCCGCAGCTGCGATCAGTCTGACCCGATCACCCACGAACTCTTCCGCGCGGTTCACTTGAGGGTTCTGCGCTGATTCTACCCCCGAACCGCTCAGCGCTGAAGCCGCAGTCTCACCTCAGTCGCGCTGCGATCGACGATCCACCAAGCACGAATCCCTGGTTCGCCGTCGGGCGCCACCTGGCTCGGCGCGAGGGAGACGAGGATGTAGAGCGCGTCTGGGTAGCCGGCAACGGTGGTGTCGGTAGTTGACGGGACGGCGGGTGAGGCGACGTGGGAGTGAACGATCCCCCAAATAAATTCACCTGCATCGTCGGCGTCAAGGCTGATGCGCAGCAGTTCCGCAGTGTCAATCTCGTAGAGCGTTGATGAGGCGAGCACATTCGTTGTTGGGATCCAGCGGAGTGGCGCGCCACCCGAAGCGGCAGGTGCGCTGCCGATGATGATGCCGCACGCCTCACGCGGCGCTTCGGCGCGCGCGTGTGCACGCATGGCTGTTGTGATCTCGCGCGGCAGCGAGACGCTCGTTGGTCGATCCGCGACGCTCACAGCTAAGCGCTCACAGGTGGTGCGTTACCACCAGAAGACGTCGCCTTCGAGCGCGTCTTCCATTTCGTCAAGGTTTCCATCGCCGAGGCCGGCGGAGAAGTACTTCCAACCCGCGTCGCAGGCAATGAAGACAATGTTGCTGTTTGGTTCCGCGTCGCGCGCAACACGGAGCGCAACGGCGAGTGTAGCGCCAGTTGATGGCCCCGCAAGAATTCCTGTCGCGCGCGCGAGTGCGCGTGCGCCGGTGATTGAATCACGACTGTTCACGAGGATGCGGCCTGCGAGAAGTTCGGTGTCCATCACCTCTGGGGTGAATCCATCTTCGAGGGAGCGAAGTCCTGTGACCTTTTCGCCGGGCATTGGTTCCGCGGCCCAGATCTTCACACTCGGTTTCTCGCGCGCGAAGTATCGGGCGAGTCCGGTGGCGGTACCTCCCGTGCCAAGCCCTGCGACCACCACATCCACCTCCGGAAGGTCAGCGAAGATCTCAGGTGCGGTGGTGATCTCGTGAACCTTCGGGTTCGCCTGGTTGCTGTACTGGTCGGGTGAGACGTACTTGGGATCTGCCGCCGCCATCGCTCGCGCCAAGACGACCGCGCCGTTTGAACCTTGATCCGCGGGTGAATCCACGATCGTTGCGCCGAGCGCGCGCACAAAGGCGCGACGCTCTTCCGTGACATTCGACGGCATCACCAGCGTGATCGGGATGCCACGCGCGGCGGCGTGCACCGCAAGTGCCGCACCCGTATTCCCACTCGTTGGCTCGAGCAGCTCTTTCCCAGGGGCGAGGAGCCCTTTGAAGACGAGGTCGTCGATCAGCGCCTTCGCGGTGCGGTCCTTGATCGACCCGGTTGGCCCGAGCATCTCAACCTTCGCGTAGAGGTGGATCCCCTTCGTGCGCGCCGCTTCAGGGAGTAGCGCGTCAGCGCGAACGAGCGGTGTTCCGCCAATCGCATCACCGATTGATTCGTAGCGCACGACTACTCGCCGTCCGGCGCAGCCGCACCACCCGCCATCGCAGGAAGGATCACCACTTCAATGCCATCTCGTGTTGGCGTCTCCAGTCCGCCAAGATGACGGGCATCGGCACCATCCACGTACACATTGACCCAGCGGCGGAGCGTGTTGTCCGCTTCAAAGATCTGCTCACGGAGTTCTGGATGCGCCGCAACCAGCGCCTGCAACGCTGCACCGAGAGTTGCGCCATCAACGCTGACGACCTTTGCACCGCCAGTGTGGGTGCGAAGTACTGGTGGAATCCTCACGCTAATGCTCATGCTGCGTCCCCCTCTCGCTTCCCATCTCCGCATGCAACGCAGTGCGGATCTCGCTTGACCGTCAACTCCGTGAAGCTCCCTTCAAGAGCGTCCCAGAGGAGGAGCCGGCCGATCAGCGGCTCGCCAATCCCGAGCAACATCTTGAGTGCCTCGGTCGCCTGAAGGACGCCGATCGCGCCCGGAAGGACGCCGAGGACGCCAGCCACGCCGCATGCCGGCGCCATCTCCGCTGGCGGCGGGGTTGGGTGGAGGCAGCGGTAGCAGGGGCCACGCCCCGGTGCGAGCACGGTGAGCTGACCCTCAAAACGGAAGACGCCCGCATGCACCACCGGAATGCCAAGCGATACGGCCGCATCGTTGAGCGCGTATCGCGCTTCAAATGTATCGGTGCCGTCAATCACCAGATCAACGCCATCAAGAAGTGACGCAACGTTCTCTGTGGTGAGCATCCCGTTGATCGCTTCCACCTGTACGTCCGGATTCAGCGCACGAATCTGCACGGCGGCAGAATCAACCTTTGGCATCCCCACGCGATCCGTGGTGTGGATCACCTGGCGTTGCAGGTTTGATGCCTCCACGTTGTCAAAGTCGATGATGCGCATATGGCCAACACCTGCGGCGGCTAGATAGAGCGCCGCGGGGGCGCCGAGTCCACCAGCGCCAACCATCAAGACGCGTGCCTTCAACAGTTTCGCCTGTCCCTCAGCCCCAACGCCAGGGAGGAGGAGGTGTCGTGAATAGCGAGACTTTTGTTCTGGTGTGAGGGTTGTGGTTTCCACAACTGGCAAACCTGCGGCGCTCCACCCGGTGATGCCGCCCGCCATTGAGGTGAGGTTCGTGTAGCCGAGTCCGGCGAGCGTCTCTGCAACAGCGGCGGACCGCACACCACCTGCGCAGTAGAGCAGGATCGGTGCGCTCTTCTCCGGCGCAATGTTTGCAATGGTGAAGCTGATCGTCCCCTTCGGCGCATGCGTTGCACCCTGCAAGTAGCCTGCATCCCACTCGTTCTGCTCGCGAAC
>JAUMDJ010000052.1:0-4983 GCA_032121895.1 Chloroflexota bacterium
TTGGAAGCACCCTGCAGTTGATTCGCAGTGAGAACCGAGGCGGTCTCTTCGGCCTCTTCCAAGGGAGCGCACCGATCCTTGCACTCTTGAGTCTCGGCGTCGTGGTTGCACTCTTGGTGGTGCATGAGCGGGAGGGTGAGCGGCGACCCTCTGCGCTGACCATTGCAACCGGACTCTTGATCGGTGGTGCGCTGGGGAATCTGCTCGATCGCATCACGATGGGCTACGTGCTCGACTTCATCGATCTTGGGGTTGGATCCTTGCGCTTCTGGACCTTTAATGTGGCTGATATGGGAATTAGCTTCGGGATCTTGATCATGCTTCTCGCGGCACTCCGTTCACCGCGTGAACGTAACCGGAGGAACCGATGAGCGACCCCCGAGAGATTGATCTTCCGATCCCGCCTGAAGCGGCGCGACAGCGTGCGGATCGATTCGTAGCAGATCGTTGCGGTCTCTCTCGTTCGTTCGTCCAGCGTCTGATCAGCGAGGGGCGGCTCACTATGAACGGCGTGGAGATTCGCGCAAGCAGCACGCTGATTCCGGGAGGCACACTCCACCTCTCTATCCCGCCAGTGGCTGATGCGCAGCTCTTGGCTGAAGAGATCCCGATTAGCGTGGTGTATGAAGACGAAGACATCCTTGTGGTGGACAAGCCTGCGGGGCTTGTGGTTCACCCGGCTCCAGGGCATGCAAGCGGAACACTCGTGAACGCGCTCCTCCATCATGTGGAGGACCTTCCTGGCATTGCTGGGGTTGCGCGTCCTGGACTCGTTCACCGACTTGATAAAGACACCTCAGGCCTGCTGGTCGTGGCGAAAGGGGATCTAGCCCAGTCGAGCCTCATGGCACAACTGAAGGCACGACGTGTCAAGAAGACCTACATCACGCTGGTGCAGGGTCCTGTTGCTGCGGAGGTTGGACGGATTGAGGCTCCAATCGGTCGTGACCCATCGGAGCGAAAGCGGATGGCGGTCGTCGCAGGCGGTCGCCCGGCCACAACTGGCTACCGAGTGCGTGAGCGGTTCGCGGGCTGGACGATGCTCGAAGTCGATCTGATCACCGGACGAACGCACCAGATCCGCGTTCATTTGACGGAGATTGGTCATCCGATCGCGGGCGATCCAACGTACGGGAACGGAACGAGCCGACGCGGACCTGAAGGGACGACGAGGCTCTTCCTGCATGCGTGGCGGATCGCGTTCACCCATCCGCGCGACGGGCGGCTGATGCGGCTTGAGGCGCCACTCCCTCCGGATCTGCAGCTCCCTCTTGATACGCTACGGTTGCGCGGAGAGAGATCGGAGGGCTGATGCCAGGTCAGCGTCGCGATGGCGCAGCAGGAGCGCAGGTGATTGTGATCTCAGGCCCCAGTGGCGTGGGCAAGGACACAATCATTAACGAGTTGCGTCGCCGACCGATCGGTCAGACCTTCCACTACGTGGTGACCTGTACCACTCGAGAACCGCGATCGGGTGAGATGAACGGCGTGCACTATCACTTCCACACCGACGAATCATTCACCGCCCTGCGCGAGGCGAGCGGTCTGCTTGAGTCAGCGACGGTTCATGGGCGCTCGTACGGCACGCCTCGGAGTGAGGTTCGAGAGGCGCTGGAGCGTGGCGAGGATGCGATCCTCAAGATCGACGTGCAAGGCGCGCGCAGCGTTCGCGCAGAGATTCCCGAGGCGATCCTCATCTTCATTGCGCCACCGTCACCTGAGGCACTCGCTGCCCGACTCGCGGGCCGCGGAACTGAGTCGGCGGAAGATCTTGTGACCCGAGCGCGAAGTGCGATCGTGGAGATGGATCGTGCTAAAGAGTATGACTACCTCGTACTCAACGAGACTGGTTACCCGGAAGAGGCGGCCGCGCAGGTTGAGAAGATCGTGCTCGCGGAACGTGCCAAGCATCCGGAGCGTCGGATCAGCGTGTGAGTGGGGGCGACGTGCCCCGAACTGCGCGGCCCAGTGATCCGCCGAACACCGTTCGCATTGCGGTGGACCTCCCTGGCCCTCAAGGGGAGCGGCTCTACGATTATTTGCCCCCAGAACATGGAAAGGTTGAGATTGGAGACGCGGTTGTCGTGCCATTTGGTGGGCGGCGTGCGATCGGGATCGTTACCTCAAACGTTGGCGCACTTCCGCCTCCCTCTGGCGTCACGCTAAAGCGTGCGGAGGCGAAGCTAGGCGGCGATCCGCTGGTTGGATCGCTCGGCATGCGCCTCGCCGAGGCGATCGCCACACACTGGCTTGCACCGCTTGCACTGACGGTTCGTTCGCTCCTTCCGCCTGGTCTCCTCGACAAGGTGGAGGTTGCCATTCGCTCGGTGGGGACGCCAAGTGAAGCAGAGGAGCGTGTAGGGATCAGCCAGACATGGGTATCGGTTGACCGACTTGCTGGAGCACGTGGGAGCGGGCGCAGCGCGCTCCTCGCACTGATTCGGAGTGGTGAGCGCGATGGTCGGCTTGAGCGAAGTTGGAGGCTGAGTGCCGTGCATGGTCGCCTTATTGAAGAAGCGTACGCATCACGAACTAGCGCCGCTGACCTGCCAGATGCCCGTACTCGCCTCGGACTCCGCCAGCGCGAGTTGCTGACAGCGCTGGATCGCGCCGAAGCCAGCGGCGATGGACAGGTACGTGCAGCCGATCTCCCTGGCGGGCTTCCCGCCGCCCGTCGACTTGCAGCCCTCGGTCTCGTGCAGATTGCGATGCGACGACACCAGCGACGTCACGCTGATCGCCGCGACAACGTCATCAGCGATCTCTCTGTCTCTGAGTGGAGCCCCACACAGCGCGCACTCCTGAGCGAGCCGCGCCTTGATGGCGTCACGCTGATTGACGGAGCGCCAGGATCTGGGAAGAGTCGTCTCGCCGCCGAGATCGCGTCGCGCACGCTCTCTGCGGGGCGTTCAGTGCTCTGGCTCGTCCCTGAGGCAACGCAGGTTGCACTTGCTGCAGATGTGCTTCGGAGCATCACAGGGGTTGAGCCGGAACTCGTGCATTCAGGGGCGAGCCAAGGTGAGCGGCTGGATGCTCACGCCCGACTGCAGGAGGTCGGGCCACACCTCGTGGTGGGCACTCGCGTTGCGTTAGGCGCGCTGAGCCGTGAAGTTGGCCTGGTCGTCGTTGATGAGGAGCATGAGGCGGCCTACAAGTCTGATCGCACCCCACGCCTCCATGCGCGCGACGCTGCAATCATGCTCGGTGCGTTCGCGGCAGCACCCGTCCTTCTTATCAGTGCGACGCCATCCATTGAGACGATCGCACGGGCCAAACAGCAAGAGTGGCGTCATGTAACCCTTGAGCATCGCAGCGCTGTAATCCGTGTCGAAGTGGTGGATATGCGTCGCGAACTTGAGGACGGCTGGAAGTCAATGATCAGTCGGCCACTCTTCACAGCGCTTGAGGCGCTTAAATGGGGTGAAGGGGAGCAGGCACTTCTGATCATGAATCGGCGAGGCCTTGCATCGGCACTGCTCTGCAGGGACTGTGGCGCGGCGCAATCATGCCCTTCGTGTGAACGGCCACTCGTCCTGCACAGTGCTGGGTCGCTGCTCCGCTGCCACGGGTGCGGGCTGGTTGCGGAGCCGCTCACGCGCTGCCCTTCGTGCAACGGTGCACGGATTCGCGCGATCGGTGGTGGAACCGAGCGCCTTGAGGGCGAAGTGAAGCGACTCCTGCCGTCGCTTCGCATCGGCCGACTCGACGCCGACACCACCGCGAGCATCGGCGCAGGCGATCGCATCTTAGACGCCTTCCGAAAGGGTGAGACCCAGCTGCTGATCGGCACCGCACTGGCGGCCAAGGCGTTAGATCTCCCTCGCCTCGCGCTGGTTGGGATCGCCTCTGCGGACGCGGGCCTCCTGCTCCCGGACGAACGCGCTGCGGAGCGAGTCGTCTCTCTGATCGTGCAAGCGAGTGGCCGTCTGGGGCGAGGGGGGAGCGGTGGAACCGCATGGGTGCAGAGCTATCGGCCGGAAGATCCTGCGATTGCGGCGGCGGTAGAGCTTGCGCGTGGCGGTGACGTGAGTGCGTGGCGTCGGCGCGAAGTTCTGCTTCGTGAACGGGCTGGAGGTGCCCCCTTCCTGCGCACGGCGAAGATCACCGTCTCTGGCGCTACTGCAACGGCTACTCATACGCGCGCAGTTGCCGTTGCGGAGAAGCTGCGCGGCCAACTTCCAGAGGGTTCCGGGGCGCGTCTCCTTGGGCCGATCCCTGCCTGGGTGCCGAAACGCGCGGGGCGTTGGAGGGAGAACCTCATTCTGCGCGCCGCCGATCCGCTCCCGTTTGTTCGGGCGCTCGGAGGGCGCGATGTCAGCATTGACTTGGATCCAGAGACGCTCCTCTAGGCTCCCCGCCGATTGGTAGAATCAGGCCATGAGTGTGAAGCCGATCCTGCTCCTCGGTGATCCGCGCCTCCGCATGCCCGGGGAGCCCGTAGAGAGTTTTGGAAAGTTGCTGCACAGCCTTCTTGACGATCTCGTGCACACGATGCGCGCCGCGCCAGGCGCTGGACTTGCCGCCCCCCAGCTTGGCGAACCGCTTAACGTAGCGGTCGTCGAAGCGAAAGGGCGAACGTATGAGCTCGTCAACCCGCGCATCATGCGCGACAAGGGCGATGTGACTGATCTTGAAGGGTGCCTATCAATCCCAGGCTACGTTGCCGACATCACGCGACGCGAACGAGTGTGGGTTGAAGCGCAAGATCGTCACGGTCGTGCCTATAAGTTCAGCGAACATGGCTACATTGCGCGCGCCGTGCAACACGAGCTCGATCACCTTAAGGGGAAACTTTACATTGACTATCTTGATTCACTCGACCAGTTGATCGCCGTAACCGGCGATGAAGAGGGCGGCGAGACTGATCCTGAAAGTCCGGAAGGGAAACGCGCGAAGCGTGCGGCTCGCGCCGCAGAGGCACACAGTCACTGATCTGCGGCTCCTGTTGATTGGGAGTGGCGGCTTCGGCGTGCCAGCATTTGA
>JAUMDJ010000053.1:0-14866 GCA_032121895.1 Chloroflexota bacterium
CGCAGGCATTTGCGATTGCCGAGCGTCTCGGCCTTCCCGCCCACCTGTTGGAGGCGGGGCAGGCGCGGCGGAGCGATCAGGGGGTTGCCCTTGACGCGTCGCTCACTGCTGCCGCAACGGCACGCGAGGCTGCACGCGAGGCGCAGCGAGTTGCTGAGGCGCTCCAGCAACGTGCGGATGATTCGCTCCAACAGGCCGTGGCGATGCGGAAGAGCGCAGAGGACGAGTTGCGCGACGCTCGTCAGCGCGCGAGCGTAGATGCGAAGGAGTCAGCTGAGCAACTTCTCGCACATGTTGAACGACTTCGCGCTGCGCTCAGCGATGGAGCGCTCACTCCTGCCGTGCGTGATGCAGAGGTGGCACTTGCGGAGGCGCTGGCATCTCGTGCTGACTCCACTATTGAGAGCCCTCCAGTAGAACGCGAAGTTGAAGCCGTACAGGCTGGCGACGAAGTGCGACTTCAGGGCGGCGCGCGCGGCGAAGTGATGGAGCGCTTGAGCGCAGGGAGGCTGATTATTGCACTGGGCGGGATGCGCATCACCGTTGAAGAGCGCGAGATCGCGGCGCTACTTGGAAAGGCGGTGCCGCGCCCAGCAGCGCTGGTTCGACCGCAGGCCTCCGCTGATGCGACGGCGCGGCTCGATCTGCGTGGTGCGCGGGTTGAAGATGCCCTCGCTGCACTGGAGTCAAGGATTGACGCGGTGCTCCTCTCCGGTGGCGAGCGTCTCGAGATCATTCACGGCGTGGGTACAGGCGCTTTGCGAGATGCCGTGCGACGCCGCCTGAGGGAGTTGCCTGAGGTTCGTGAGGTGCGAGATGCTGATGCGCCTGGTCGGGATGGAGTGACGATCGCCCTTCTTTAGGGGAGCGGAAGAGGGGAGAGGCAGGAGCGCGTTGGGGCAATCTCGCCGCCCCACGTGTTTCCTAGTGGCCGCCAGTATGACTCGTAGAAGTAGGTTGTCTTCCCAAGCTTTGCGCCGCCTTCAACGTTGATTCCTTGTCGCGCACGTTCGGCCCACTCAATGTTTGCAGCTTGCCAGGTCGGCCACTCACTCTCAAGGAGGCTGAGATCCATAAACTCTTTGTTGACCTGCGGTCCAGAACATCCGCTATCCCAGAGGAGGCCGGTTGCCTGGTCAATCGCGAGCGTGCGGTAGCTGCTGCATGCGGTTGTCGGAGCGGTTCCTGGGAGGAAGTACTCCTCAATCGTCATCGTGGTGCATGGGCCAGGGAGTTCACCCGTATGAGCATCAATGACGATCTTCTCGACCCCTTCCGGCTCTGGGAACTGAGCGATCGGTAGGCTGCGTGAGATCTCTGTGAAGTACGACTGCCAGAGACCGCCCGCCGCTGAGAGCGAAAGAACCGTCGTTGGCGACGCATCCGAGTTGCCCGTCCACACCCCTGTGACAAGGTGTTGCGCGCTCGGGTCCGATGGTGCCGCAAGGTAGCCGAAGGCGGCGAGATCTTTCGCCTGATCCGTTGTCCCCGTCTTCATCGTTGCAGGTCGGCGCTTGCCGTTTTCAGCGATCAGTCGGCGCGAGGCCCACACAGGGTTTTGTGATGGGTCAGTGTTTGCGGCGATGATGTCAGTGACAATCTCTGCCACGGCGGGCTCCATCACGCTGCGGCGCTCACTCTCTGGGCTCGACGCCTTCCAGATCAGCTCTCCGTTGCGATCTTCGATTCGAAGCACATACCGCCTCGGCACCGCGTCCCCCTTGCTCGCGAGTGCGCTGTAGGCCGAGAGCACATCAACGTAGCGGGACTCAAGGGTACCGATCGCAATGGACGCACCCGCGTAGTTGTCGTTCCCAAGGAATCTAAACACTCCGTTGCGCATGTCGTTCCAGATACGATCAGCTCCTGCGCGGAGCGCCGTCTTGACCGCTGGAATGTTCAGCGAACCCTGCAGCGCATGGCGCATGCGTACGGGGCCACGCTCGAGGTTGTCCCACTCGCCCGGCGTCCACCCTTGGCCGAAGTCAACGGGAACATCCATAAAGAGGGTCGCTGGCGTGATTGCGCGCTCTTGAAGCGCATAGCCGTAGATGACTGGCTTGATCGCAGAACCGGGCTGCCGATACGCTCTAAGGACGTCGAACTGCGGCTGAAAAGCAGGCGACGTGGATTCGGCGTAGTAGTTTGCCGAGCCGGTATAGGCGAGGATATCGCCCGTGCGCGCGTCCATCGTTACGATTGCGGCATTGTGAATGTCTGACCCTCGGATCTTCTTGAGCCAGTCGGTTGGCTTTGGAATGCCGAGACCTATGAGGTACGGTTTGTAATCCAGGATGTCGGCTGAGAGGACAGCAGCCGCCCACTTATCTGCGCTCTGCTGCATGCTCCAATCAAGGGTGGTCGTGATCTTGTAGCCATCAGTATCAAGTTTGGTGCAGACTGCGGGATCATCCGGGCAGACGATCCCCGCCGCCGCCTCGCGCACAATGTTGATGAAGTGAGGGGCGCGAACCTTTCGTAGCGGCGCTTCAATCAGGGTGATTGACTCTGTGAGCGCTGCATCAATCGCATCATCCGTCACGCTTGGATCCTCGAGCGGAATCCCATCGTTGCGGGCGTTTCGCAAGAGGTTCAGCACGGTGTTTCGACGGAGCGCAACGGGGGCGTCAAGAGGTACGACGAGGATATCCGCTTCGTTGCGCACCGCCACGTTGCGTAGGTCGAATTCACTAGGAGCCTGGGGAATCGCGGCAAGGAGCGCCGCCTGCCCAAGGGTGAGGAGCGAAAGGTCTCTGACTCCAAAGTACTCTACGGCCGCCGCCTGGATCCCGTACGCGCGAGATCCGTAGTAGTTGTTGTTCATGTACGCGGTGAGGATCTGCTCTTTCCCTTCGCGTTCTGGGAACTCTTTGGTGAGCCGGATCGCTTGGATGATCTCCTTGACCTTCCGCTCGTAGATGCTCCCTTGGAAGGCTGTTTCAGGGAGCAGGATGGCGCGCACCAGTTGCTGGGTGATGGTAGAACCGCCGCGCCCAGAACCTCCGAGCGTGTCCAGCGCTGCAGCAATGAATCCGAGCGGGTCAAATCCCGAGTTCTGCCAAAACGTCTTGTCTTCAATCACTGTGGTCGTGTCAATCACGCGCGCCGGAATCGCTTCGAAAGGGATCGTTTCACGGAGATCGGTACCGAAGTCGGCGAGCTTAACGGCGCCGGTGCGATCAAAGACACCAGAGTTCTCGCCGAGCACGATTGAGTCGAGATCACGCGGATCTGGCAGGTCGGCAAGGACCCGATCGTAGACGCGGGTGATGCCAAAATAGGCAATGGTGGCAATGAAGAGACTGATGGCCAAGAGGGCGAGCGGGAGGAGGACGGCGAGGCCGCCGTTACGGCGTCGCGCCCGTCCGGCACCTTCAGGGCGGTTCGAACCAGCCATGCTCATCCCTCTGAAGGTAGCATAGGGTCGTGGTCGCTTCGTATCGCTCCAATCTGCTTGCCGACTTCTCCGAGCGCGGTCTCATCCATGAGGTGAGCGCTGGGCTGGATGAACGAGTGGCGAAGGATCCGGCAATCGCCGCCTACATTGGCTTTGACCCGAGCGCGGATTCGCTCCATGTTGGGCACTTGATGGGTGTCCTTGCACTGCGGCGTCTGCAGCTTTCGGGCGGTCGCCCGATTGCGCTCGTAGGTGGCGGGACCGGGATGATCGGTGACCCGTCTGGTCGCTCGGCCGAGCGGAACCTCCTTGATCGCGCCACGCTCGATGCGAATCGCGGCGCGATTGGCGCTCAACTCGCTCGACTCCTTGACTTCTCTGGCGCATCAGGCGCACTCCTGCTGGACAACCTTGAGTGGCTCGGCGGTCTCGGAATGATTGACTTTCTTCGCGACACTGGGAAGCACCTCACGGTCAGTTACATGCTCGCCAAAGACTCCGTAAAGAGTCGGCTCGAAGGCGGCCTCTCCTTCACGGAGTTCAGCTACATGCTGTTGCAGAGTTATGACTTCCTCATGCTGCGCAAACTTCATGGGGTTGAGCTTCAGATGGGCGGTAGCGACCAGTGGGGGAACATCACCGCAGGGAGCGAACTGATCCGTCGCGTCGATGGCGACGGACGCGAAGGGGCGCCGCTCGCATTCGGCCTCTGCTACCCGCTGCTGCTCGCAAAGAGTGGTGAGAAGTTTGGAAAGACGGCAGAGGGGGCTGTCTGGCTCAGTGCGGAGCACACCAGCCCATTCGCATTCCGCCAGTTCTTTATGGATCAGCCGGACGAGGCGCTTGAGGAGCTTTTGCAGCGCCTCACGTTGGATGAGAACGCAGCGATCCACGCGCTCCTCGGAGAGCATGCGAAAAACCCTGGCGGACGTGCGGGGCAACGGCGCCTCGCAACAGCCGTAACGACACTCGTTCATGGTGAGAGCGAAGAGTTGCGTGCGCGCCAGGTTGCAGAGACCCTCTTTGGAGGCCCTGAAGGGCGGGGGAGCGACCCACGCGCACTTGATGCGAGCGGACTCGCCACCCTCGCGGCGGAGTTGCCAACAGCGCCGCTTCCAGCTGCCGCAGAAGCCACGCTCATTGACCTGGTGATCGCGGCTGGCTTCGCTGCCTCAAAGAGCGAGGCTCGCCGACTCGTGGAGCAGGGGGGCGTCTCCATCAACGGTGATGCCGCCGCCGATCCGAACGCGTTGGGGAGCAGCTTCAGCCGCCTGAGCGACGGATCGCTCCTCCTGCGCAAGGGGCGACGCGACTATCGGATGTTGCGAGCGGGCTGAGCCCCTCGCCTATACTCAGCGCATGTCTGGTCACTCAAAATGGTCAACGATCAAGCGCGCCAAGGGTGCGACGGATGCGAAGCGTGCTGCGCAGTTCACAAAGGTCTCTCGCGAGATCACGATCGCTGCGCGGATTGGTGGACCTGACGCAGCATCCAACCCGCGACTGCGCCTCGCCATTGATAAGGGGCGATCGCTCAACATGCCGAACGACAACATCAAGCGGGCGATCGAGCGCGCCTCGGGGCTCGGACAGAGTGATGCCTATGAAGAGATCACCTACGAGGGGTATGGCCCCGGCGGTGTGGCGGTACTTGTGGAGGCGGCGACGGATAATCGGAATCGCACCGCCTCAGAGGTCCGGAGCCTCTTTACGAAGGCGGGCGGGTCGCTCGCGAGCAGCGGTGCAGTGGCGTGGCAGTTCGAAGCGCGCGGCATCATTGAGTGCGGCGGAGATTTTGCAAAGGTCGGCGAGGCCGCCATTGAGGCTGGCGCTGACGATGTTGACGAGGCAGGCGGGAGTGTCTTTGTGTACGCAGACCCATCGGCACTTGAGAGCGTTCGTTCCGGTCTCGAAGGCGCTGGGGTGAGTGTGAAATCTGCCGAAGCGAGCATCGTGGCGAAGTCGACGATTGACGTGAACGCCGATGACGCACGAAAGAACATGAAGCTGATCGATGCGCTCGAAGAGTTGGATGATGTCCAGCGAGTTACTGCGAACTTTGAGCTTTCATCAGAGCTTTTTGCTGAGCTGACGCGATGAGCCTGCGGGTCCTTGGCCTGGACCCTGGCACCGCAACCTTCGGATGGGGGATGGTGGAGAGTGGCGGGGAGCGGCCACGCTACCTTGCGCATGGAGTCATCACCACCTCACCGAGCCAGTCGCTCGGGGAGCGCCTCCTGCAAATCAGGACGGAGCTCACGCAGATCGCTCGGAGTGAGCGCCCAGACCGGATTGCGATTGAGCGCCTCTTCACGCAAGGGAATCTTCAATCTGCGGTCGCAGTTGCCGCCTCGCGCGGACTCGCGTTGATGATCGCGGCTGAACTGCTCATTGAAGTGGTGGAGGCAACCCCTTCGGAAATGAAGCGCGCGATCGCTGGTGATGGGCGTGCCACGAAGAGCGGCGTGATTCGTGCGGTGACGCAGTTGCTCAATATCGCTGGAACGCCACTCGCTGATGACGCCGCCGATGCGCTTGGCCTCGCAATCTGGGGTGGTGGTGCCGCCCGCATGCAGCAACTCGCTGGTTCCGCGCGACTTGATCGTTCGGCGTCTTCTGGTGCCTCCCAAGAGAGCGGATTCGATCGCGCAGTGCGCAGGGCACTCCGTGGAGAGCGGAGGTAGTCGTGTACGCCTTCGTTGCTGGGAGTGTGCGCTGGACCGAAGACGACGCCGTAGTGATCGTGAGCAGCGGCCTTGGCCTCCGCATCCGCGTCCTTCCTAGTCTCCTGTCCACACTTCGCGAAGGTGCCACCGTGGAGCTCTACCTGCATCACATTGTGCGGGAGGACCAGGAGTCACTGGTTGGGTTCACGAGTCGTGATCAAGAGCGCTTGTTTGCAACGCTGCTCGATGTGAGTGGGGTTGGCCCGAAGGTTGCGCTTGCCCTCCTCGACACCCACGGTGCCGAGGGGCTGCGCCGTGTGCTGGTGGATGGTGACGAGAAACTGCTCGCGACCGCCCCTGGAGTTGGTCGTCGCCTTGCCGCTCGTATCATCGTGGAGCTTGCTGACCGAATCGCGCGTGACGCAGCGGGCGACGGCACGCAGAAGGCGGGCGAGAAGGGGCGTGACGGAGGTGATCTTGCAGCGGCACTTCGTAGTCTCGGATTCCCGCCGCGCGATGCGCGTGAGCTCGCTGCCACGGTGGATGAGGACGCCGCGATGCGCGGTCAGCCGCTTGATGTGCGGCTGCGGGCCGCGCTCCGTGAGCGGGCATAAGCGGGCAGGGGGTGCGTGGTGACTGAGCCAGCGATCAACGATGCTGAGGAGCGAAGCCTTGAGCTTACGCTGCGCCCCGCCTCGCTCGGGGAGTACATCGGCCAGGGCGAAGCGAAACGATCGCTGACAACGCTGCTGCAGGCTGCGCGTGAGCGCGGCGAGGCGGCCGACCATCTCCTTCTGCACGGCCCGCCCGGACTTGGGAAGACCACACTTGCTGCGATCGTTGCGCATGAGCTTGGCGTGCAGATCCGCTTCACCTCAGGAACGGCAATCGATCATGGTGGAGATCTCGCCGCGATCCTGACGAACCTCGCGCCACGGCAAGTGCTCTTCATTGATGAGATCCATCGACTCGGCCGCGCCGTGGAAGAGGTGCTCTACCCAGCGATGGAAGACCGCTCCATCGACATCGTCATTGGGAAAGGGCCCTCTGCGCAACCGCTGCGCCTTGAAGTTCCACCCTTCACGCTGATTGGTGCAACCACTCGCATCGGGATGCTCTCTGCGCCACTCCGCGATCGTTTCGGTGCATCGCAGCGCCTCGACTTCTATACGGACGGCGAGCTCACCCAGATCGTGCAACGTTCGGCTGGGATCCTTGGCGTCAGCATCACGCAAGATGCGGCGTCACTCATTGCAGCGCGAAGCCGCGGGACACCACGGATTGCGAATCGACTCCTTCGTCGCGTACGTGATGAGGTTCAGGTGGCCGGCTCCACAGAGATCACCAAGGAGCGAGCCGCCACAGCGCTTGCCGGGCTTCAGATTGATGACGCTGGGCTTGACGCAACGGATCGAAAGCTGTTGCAAGTCATGCTCGACAAGTTTGACGGTGGCCCAGTTGGCGTTGCGGCGATGGCGGCGCTTCTCGGGGAGTCGCCAGACACGCTGGAGGATGTCTTTGAGCCATACCTGCTCCGTATCGGCTTCCTTGATCGCACGCCGCAGGGGCGCGTGGTCACCGAGCGCGGTCGCGCACATCTCGGCCGCAGCAGTTCATCGCTTTGGAGTGGGAGCTGAGCGAGAGCGCGCGGCTCGCCGCACTCTCTGATCCGTCAACGCTTCCAGCGCGCGCAGCACGTTCGCTGCGCTTTAGCGTCACCGCAACGGATCCCGCCTCTAACGCTCGCGCCGGCACGCTCACGTTGCCACACGGTGTTGTTGAGACCCCAGATTTCATGCCCGTCGGGACGAATGCCACCGTGAAGTCACTCGACCCAGATGACCTGCACGCGATCGGTGCACAGATCATCTTGGCGAACACGTACCACCTCTATCTTCGACCGGGTCACGAACGGATTCAGCGCCTTGGCGGCCTGAACAAGTTTGCCGCCTGGAGTAAGCCAATGCTGACTGACTCGGGTGGCTTTCAGGTGGTTTCGCTCGGACCGCTGATGCGAATCCGAGAGGCGGGGGCACGCTTTCATAGTCACTTAGATGGGAGCGAGCACCTCTTCACCCCTGAGCGATCCGTGGAGATTCAGGAGGCCCTTGGTCCAGATATTGCGGTGGCGTTTGATCAGCCAGTCATGCCAGGCTCAACCGAACGCCGCGATGTCCTGCGCGCCATGCAACGGACCCATCGCTGGGCGGTTCGCTCTCTGCGAGCGCACTCGCGGGGCGACCAGGCGCTCTTTGGCATTGCGCAGGGTGGTATTGATCCAGAGTTGCGGGCTGAGTCGGCGACCTATATCCGCTCGCTCCCGTTTGAGGGGATCAATCTTGGTGGTCTCGCTGGTGACGAGACACCAGAGGAGCGCAACGCCGCAGTCGAGGCAACGATTGCTGCACTAGATGGCGATCATCGCGTGCGCTATTTGATGGGGCTCGGATCCCCAGTTGATCTGTTGGAAGCGGTACTGCGCGGAGTTGACCTCTTTGATTCCGTCCTCCCAGCGCGAGTGGCACGCAACGGCCAGGCCTGGGTGACCGGCGGAAGGATGAACCTCCGGAACGCGCGACACCTGGACGAGGATCAGCCCCTTGATGCGCTCTGTGACTGCTCAACCTGCCGTAGGTTCAGCCGGGCCTACCTGGCACACCTCTTCCGTGCGGAGGAGCTGCTCGCCTACCGCCTCCTCACCATCCACAACCTGCGCCACCTCAGCGCCTTCATGCGTGCCATTCGGTTGGCACTCCGCTCGGGTACACTCGCAGCCGAGCTGCCGCGGCTTCGCGCCGCGGCTGGGGGGCCGGGGACCCCTCGCTTAGGAGTCGGCGATGAGCCCTCCGAAGAGCCCGCTCGCGGCGCGATGCGTCCACGGTACGCCGAGGATGGCAGGCTTCGCGGAGTCAATCGACAGAGGGCAACAGCAAAAGAAGGCAGGGAATAGAGATGGCTGAGAAGAGCGAAAGCAAGAGCCCGAAGTCGGCGACGCCCGACAAGTCTGAAGCGAAAGTTGACGCCAAAGCGTCAACAGAGCGGAGCCGTGCGGTAGACGCCGCAATCCTCACGATTGAGAAGCAGTTCGGTCGCGGCGCGATCATGAAGCTTGGTTCGCGAGAGCGACTTGAGGTTGACACCATTCCAACCGGTGCAATCTCGTTGGATCTTGCGCTCGGCGTAGGGGGCCTGCCACGCGGAAGGATCAGTGAGATCTTTGGACCAGAGTCATCTGGTAAGACCACGATCTGCCAGCACATCATTGCTGAGGCGCAGCGTCGCGGCGGCGTTGCCGCCTTCATTGATGTTGAGCACGCGCTTGACTCTGCCTATGCGGCGGCAACAGGCGTGAATGTTGATGAGCTCCTCGTATCGCAGCCAGATACTGGCGAGCAGGCGCTGGAGATCGCCGAAACGCTGATCCGATCAGGCGGCGTGGACATTGTCGTGATTGACTCCGTGGCGGCACTCGTGCCACGTGCGGAAATTGAAGGTGAGATGGGCGATTCGTTCGTCGGCATTCAGGCGCGCCTGATGAGTCAAGCGTTGCGAAAGCTCACTGGCGCAGTGGCGCGTTCAAACACAACGCTCCTCTTCACCAATCAGCTGCGTGAGAAGATCGGCGTAATGTACGGCAGCCCGGAGACCACCCCTGGTGGTCGCGCACTGAAGTTCTACGCGTCTGTTCGACTCGACATTCGTCGCATTGAGACCATCAAGACAGGCACCGAATCAGTTGGTTCTCGGGTGCGTGTGAAGGTGGTGAAGAACAAGGTTGCGGCTCCATTCCGCATTGCCGAGTTTGACATCATGTACGGCGAGGGGATCAGCATGGAGGGTGGCCTCCTTGACGTTGGTGTTGCGGGGGACATTGTCTCCAAGACCGGCGCGTGGTTCAACTTCGGCGATGTCCGACTCGGTCAGGGACGCGAGCAGTCGAAGGACTTCCTCAAGGCGAACCCAGCAGTCGCTGCCGAGATTGATGCGAAGATTCGCGCCGCCACCGCCACGCTTGACGTGCCGGTCGCACCTCCTGGCGACGGGGAGTAATCGCGACGCGCGGTGAGACGCCGCAAAGATCCGGCGCTCATCAAAGAGCGCCATGCAGCAGCAGACGCCGCAGCGGTCTTAGAGGCCGCTGCGCGTTCGCTTTCAGGTGCCCCGCGCAGTAAGCGCTCACTGGTTGAGCGGCTGATCACTGCTGGGTACCCAGAGGAACACGTGATCACTGCTACGGATCGGCTGGAAGCGGTTGGCATTATTGACGACGAACGACTCGCGCGCTCGCTGGTTGAATCACGCGACCGTTCTCGACAGCGTGGCGATCGTGCGCTGACGCAAGAGCTACGTCGGCGTGGTGTCCCTGATGAGATTGCTGTTCGCGTGCTGGCAGAGCGGTCGGACGAGGCAGAAGGCGAACCGCTCCGTGAAGGAGAACAGACACCGCTCAGTGCCGAGGAGCGCGCCGCCTACGCGGCAGCTGCAAAGGTGCGCCTCCGTGGAGGCGATGCTCGTGCCGAAGTGCAGCGCGTGGCCCAGGCGCTTGCGCGGCGTGGGTTCCCATCTGGGCTCTCCTGGCGCATCGCGCGTGAGCGGGTTGCTGGGGCGGGGGAGGGGAGTATCCCCCTTCAGCTCCCTGAGGGGCTAGGCGAGGCGGATTGATGCCCTGGTAGCCCCCCGAGGGGCTCCACGAGGCGTTTGACCGCGCTTTGCCAAAGCCGTAGCCTTCAGACCCCAGCCAGTTGGCTGGTCAAGTGACCTATTACCGCGCGTCAGCCCGCGGAGCACGGCTGACAAGAGGGACCAATGGAAGACTTTAACGGGGTTATCCCCGTCGTTGCCGCCGTATTTGGCGTAGTCCTCGGCGTTCTCATTCGTCAGTTCATCGCCGCGGCAGGGATCCGCGCGGCCACCGTTCGGGCCCGCAGCATTGTGGAAGAGGCTCGACAGCAGCAGAGCGCACTGATCATCTCCGCGAAGGGGGAGATCTCCCGAATGCGCGTTGCAGCCGAGGATGGCCTTCGCCAAGAGCGAGAACAGATCACGGCTGAAACGGAGCGCTCGCGCCTGCGAGAGGTGGCGCTCGGGGAGCGAGAGACATTCTTCGCCGAGCGTGAGGTTTCCGCTGCCGAACGTGAACGTGGCCTCCTAGAAGAGGCGGCGAACCTTGATGCGGCACGAGCCTCTGTAAACGCGCGACTTGCTGAAGTGGCCGGACTTGACGCTGAAGCGGCACGCAAAGAGGTCCTCGTGCGACTGACAGAAGAGGCGGAGACTGAGGCGCAGCGCCTGCGCGTAACCCTTGAGCGCCGAGCTTCCGAAGAGGCCGCGGATCGGGCCCGAGACATGATCTTGACGGCAATGCAACGGGTCGCCGCGGATCACAGCACGGAGCACTCTGTGACGCACATCAAGCTCGCAAGCGAAGAGATGAAGGGGCGTCTGATCGGCCGCGAGGGGCGTAACATCCGCGCCCTCGAGGCCGCAACCGGTGTTGAGCTGCTCATTGATGAGACGCCGATGCAGGTGACGCTCTCCTCCTTTGATCCGGTGCGGCGCCAAGTTGCACGGGTCACCATTGAGCGCCTGATGCAAGACGGTCGAATCCACCCGGTGCGCATCGAAGAGGTTGTTGAGAAGGCGCAGGGCGAGGTGGATGCCACCGCGCTTAAGAATGGCGAGGAGGCAGCGCTCGAGGTTGGCGTGACCGGAATTCCGACCGAACTTCTCCGCATCCTTGGAAGGCTGCAGTGGCGTACTTCGTACGGCCAAAATGTGTTGCTGCACTCGATTGAAACAGCACAGGTTGCGGGTGCGGTTGCAGGGGAGCTTGGCATGGATATTCGCGCGGCAAAAGTCGGCGGGCTCCTGCACGACATTGGCAAGGCGCTTGATCACGAGATTGAAGGCACACACGCAGCGATCGGCGCAGATCTTGCGCGTCGGCACGGAATGCCGGAGGGGATCGTCAATGCGATCGCTGCGCATCACCAGGAGGTTGAGTGCACCGCACGTGAGGCACCGATCGTGCAGGTTGCCGATGCGATCAGCGCGGCACGCCCTGGAGCGCGCGGCAATCAGGCCGAAGCACATCTACGTCGACTTGAGGATCTACAGAACATTGCGATGAGTTTCGAAGGCGTAGAGAAGGTGTATGCGGTTCAAGCGGGGCGAGAGGTTCGCATTCTCGTCCGACCAGACAGCGTGGATGACGATCGTGCCAGAGAGATTGCACGGGATGTGGTGAAGCGTATTGAGGAGCAGCTCTCGTACCCTGGGCAGATTCGTGTCACGGTGATTCGCGAGACGCGGGCGGTTGATTACGCCCGCTGAGCGGGCTACGCCCCTCCTCGCGGTTGCGGGCCCAACGGCGGTTGGGAAGAGCGCAGCTGTACTTGCACTCGCTGTGTTGCTTGAGCGAGATGGGGTTCGTGCAGTGCTGATCTCCGCGGACTCACGACAAGTGTTCCGAGGGTTCGATATTGGGACGGACAAGCTACCTGCCGAGGTGCTTGCAGCGCGACCCCACGCCGGAATCGATGTGGCGGAGGCGGATCAGTCATTTACCCTGTATGACTGGCTCGCGATCGCGCGTGAGGCGGCGACCGGCACAACTGGTAGCGAAACGCCACAGATCGCGATCGCTGTGGGTGGCACAGGCCTCTATCATCGTGGACTCCTGCGCGGCTTCTTGACCGGTGGCGCGCGACCACATGATCCAGAGCTTCGAGCACGGCTAGAGCGCGAACTAGCCGAGGAAGGGCGCGAGCACATTGAGGCGCAGCTCCGTGGGCTCAGCCCAGCGGCGGCAGATGCAGTTGCGAATGCGAGCCCGCGGCGAATCCTCCGAGCGCTCGAGATTGCACAGTTGGGCGGTGATTCAATGGCAACAGAAGAGGAGCCGTGGTCAGGTCCGAACGCATATGTCCTTCTCGATGAGCCTGACCTTGCTGCGCACCGGACGAAGATTGCGGAGCGAGCGGCAGCACAGTTTGCTGGAGGTCTTGTTGCCGAAGCGAAGGCGCTCGCGGCACGACTCCCTGCGGGCACACCTGCGCTCTCGGGTATTGGGTATCGCGAGGCGCTGCAGTATCTCGCGGGCGATATCACCGAAGAGAAGGCGGTCACACACTCGTCAGGGCGAAGTTGGGCGTACGCGCGCCGACAGCGTACGTGGTACCGCGGAGAGCCAATCACGCACACGATTCACGCGGGTGCACTCCAAACTCCCGAAGAAGTTGCGGCAGCCCTTTACCTCATTGCGCGCAGCTTGATTGAGCAGGGTGGCTAATAGGTGGGGGAGAAGAAGGTGCGACAAAGGCGAGCACCAATCTCGATTGCGCCGCCAGTAGAGCGCGCCTTCCTTATCGCGGTAGATACCGGCAAAGATGCTGGCTGGCCTGCGGTTGACAGCCTTGAAGAACTTGCCAGCCTCGCGCGCACCGCGGGGGCTGAGATTGTTGGTGCAGAGTGGCAGCAGCGGCGTCACGCAGATCCAGACACATACATTGGAGCAGGGAAGGCTCGCGAACTCCTCGCTGCGAAGGCTGAAACTGGGTTCACGCTTCTGATCGCAGATGACGAGCTTTCACCAACTCAACAGCGCGGACTAGAAGAGATCCTTGAAGTGAAGGTCATTGATCGCAGTCGCTTGATCCTTGACATCTTTGCGATGCATGCGCGCACTCATGAGGGTCGTCTCCAGGTTGAACTTGCGCAGTTGGAGTATCAACTTCCGCGCCTCACACGACTCTGGACGCACCTTTCGCGCACTGGTGGCGGCATCGGCACGCGAGGACCAGGCGAATCACAACTTGAAACTGACAGACGGTTGATCCGTGATCGGATTGCTCTCATGAAGGCGCGTGTTGATCAGGTTCGACGCAGTCGAGAGACTGGCGCAAAGGCAAGGGCCGCGGGCGGGGTGCCTACTGTCGCAATTGTTGGGTACACCAATGCGGGTAAATCAACGTTGCTGAACAGCCTTGTGGGAAGCACGGAGGTGCTTGCGGAAGATAGGCTCTTTGCAACGCTCGACCCAACCAGTCGACGGCTAAAACTACCGAGTGGAGCCCACGCCGTCCTCACTGACACCGTAGGCTTTATCCATAAGCTGCCACACCAACTCGTCGATGCCTTCCGTGCAACGCTTGAAGAGGTAGAGCGCGCCGATCTGCTCCTTGAGGTCATTGACGCTTCGGATCGACACTGGGCAGAGCACCGCGCCACGGTTCAGGAGGTCCTGGAAGAGCTGAACGTTGACGAGAAGCCGCGGATTGCGGTCGCCAACAAGTGCGATCGCCCGAATGCGGCGGCGCTCATTGAGGGGGCGATCAAGGTGGCGGCGGCAACAGGGGAGGGACTCCCGGAACTCCGCGCCGAACTTGAGGCGCTCCTACAGCGACAAGGGGTCGCGGTGGATCTCGAACTCCCATACGGGGTTGTTGGCGAGGTTGAGGCGCTTCGAGCCAAGACCGGTATTCAGGTTGCCTATGAAGACGCGGCACTCCGCGTCACAGGGTTCGCCCCAGTTGAGGTTGCGAAGGCGTTGCAGGCGCTGAAGCGGCGGGCGATCGGACGAGTGCTGTAGCTGAGGCTGGCGGCTTAGCTGGCCTCGTGGCTGCTCCCCCTTGTGCTTCCGATAATGATAGTTATGTGACGAAGATATAGGGCGATTGAGCACGAACGGCGCGGCAAAGGCGTATCCTCTTCCCCATGCGGATCGAATTCATCGCTCAGGCTGGCGTGAAGATCCATACGGCGCACGGCTCCATCCTCTGTGATCCTTGGTTCAATCCGGCGT
>JAUMDJ010000054.1:0-8844 GCA_032121895.1 Chloroflexota bacterium
CGGGCGCGTCGCGCCTCTGCATGGCCACCGTTCGGATTCCCAATCCCCTCTCGATAGAGCGCGGCGAGCAGCTCGGCTACCTCTGATCGAACAGGCGAGCCTGCCGCGTGATCGGCAAAGATCCGCGCAACGCTCATCGGAGGAGCTAGTTCGCCTCGCGCATCTCGGCGCGCCGGCCAGCATCGCGACGGCGATCGTTCTCGTTGAGGAGTCGCTTGCGCAGTCGAAGCGCCGATGGGGTGACTTCAATCAACTCATCAGGCCCGATGAATTCAAGCGCGTTTTCAAGCGCCATGCGTCGCGGCGGCGTGAGCCGAATCGCCTCGTCATGCGAGTGAGTGCGCATGTTCGTCAGCTTCTTCTCCCGCACCGCGTTCACATCCATGTCGCCTGGCTTGGCGCTCTCGCCAATGATCTGCCCCTCATATGTCTGCTCCCCTTCTGTGACGAAGAGTTCGCCGCGCTCCTGGATGCCGTAGAGGGCGTACCCCGTGGTGACCCCAGTACGGTCAGAGATGAGGCAGCCGTTCGTGCGGTGCGGGATCTCACCAACCCACGGCTTGTAGCCTGCACTCAACTGGTGGATGAGCGCGGTACCGCGCGTCTCAGTCAGGATGCGACCACGAACGCCGATCAGGCCACGCGTCGGAATAAGGAAGTCAACGCGGGCTCGACCGTCTGCGCCGTGCTGGATGTTCTCCATGCGCGCACGACGCTCCGCCATGATCCCCGTGATCACGCCAACAAAGTCCATGGGCACGTCAATGGTGAGCTGCTCAAACGGCTCCTCAATGCCGTTTGGCCCCTTATGTAGGAGCACCTCAGGGCGCGACACTTCAAGTTCGAACCCCTCGCGTCGCATCTGCTCCACGAGGATTGCAAGTTGAAGTTCACCGCGTCCACGCACTTGGAAGGCTTCACCGGTCTCAGTTGGGCTCACCTCAATCGCCGGGTTGCCGAGCACTTCCTTCTCGAGGCGCGCCTTCAACTGCCGTGAGGTGAGGAACTTCCCGTCCTTGCCACCGATCGGACTCGTGTTTACGCCGAACGTCATCTGCAGCGTTGGCGGATCAACGTGGAGTCGCTCAAGCGGTCGCGGATCTGCAGGGTCGGTGATCGTCTCGCCAATCTCAACGTCGGCGAGTCCCGCGATTCCAACGATCTCACCAGGCCCAGCCTCTGCAACCTCAACTCGCTCAATCCCCATTGGCAGCGTGAGTGACGTTACCGTCCCGCTAATGGAGCTGTCGTCGCGCAGGATGGTAATCTTCGCCCCCTTGCGGACGATCCCATTGCGAATGCGTCCAACTGCGATTCGGCCAACAAAGTCATTTGCCGCAAGGTTTGTGATCAGCACCTGGAGTGGGTGCCCAGGCTCATGCATCGGCGCTGGCGCGGTCTCGAGCACGACATCCAAGAGTGGGATGAGGTCGGTGCCAGGCTTCTCAAGATCGAGCGTTGCGGTGCCTGCGCGTGCATTGGTGTAGACGATCGGGAAGTTGATCTGCTGTTCGTTCGCACCAAGATCTAGGAAGAGCTCGTAGACCTCGTCAATCACCTCCTTGATGCGTGCGTCCGCACGGTCAATCTTGTTGATGACGAGCACGACCGGGAGGGAGCGCGCGAGCGCCTTTGAGAGGACGTAGCGAGTCTGTGGGAGCGGACCCTCAGAGGCATCAACGAGCAGGAGCACCGCATCAACGGCGAGAAGACTGCGCTCCACTTCGCCACCGAAATCGGCGTGGCCTGGCGTGTCCACGATCACCACACGAACACCCTTGAATTGGATCGCCGTCTCCTTCGCAAGGATCGTGATCCCCTTCTCGCGCTCAAGGTCGCCGCTATCCATCACGCGCTCCACGAGCTCTTCGTTGGCGCGGAAGGCGCCGTTCTGGCGCAACAGGCTGTCCACCAGCGTGGTCTTCCCGTGGTCAACGTGCGCGACGATGCCCACGGTGCGAATGCCCGTCTGGGCGACGAGATTTGCGGGGGCGTTAAGGGCTGTCATATGAGGATTCTCGCACGCTTCGCGCCCGCGTATACTTTGGGCATGACCGTTGCCGCGCTGATCCTCGCCGATCCTGAGTCACTGACGCAGGGGAGCCCCTCGCCAGCCCTCACACGACTGATTGAGGCCGCCTGGTCTGGTGGCGCCCACCCCATCCTCATCGCCGGCCTCTCCGCAGCGCACAACTTCGCCCCGCTTGCGCAGACCACCGAAGCCTCCAACGAGCAAACGGCGGGGGCAGAGGCGCTAAGGCTCGTGGGTGGAACGAGCGCTCTCCTAACCCTCCCTATCGCCCATGCAGGGGTTGACCCTGAAACGATTACTGCGCTCATCGCCGCGCACGGGAGAAGCGCGAATGAAGCACTACGCGCCGCCTTCAATGGGAGTGCTGGACCGATCCAGCTCACCCCACTGCCACTGCTCGAGCAGACAGACAACGAGCCGGCAACCCTGATCGAGTGCGGAGACGAAGCTGCCGTCCGCCCCTCAGATGGGAGAACCAGGTTGAACTACGAAGCTCCGCCAGCAGATACGAACGCGGTCGATCCGTGGGAGCGACGCGGCGACGACGCCTCCTAACTCTCTCCGCTCGGGACGGCACCAATCCCAGCTTCTGACGGCAGTTGAACGGCCGAACCGCGGTACGTCAGCCCGATGAACGGGTCGTTGCGAATCAGCAGTGGTGCATCGAGATCGGCGAGGTCACAGCGCAGGGCAAGATGCGCCGCCGCGGTGACAGCGAGCGAACTTTCGATCATGCACCCCATCATCGTTCGCAAACCAAGGGTGCGTGCCCGTTCAATCGCCGCGAGCGCCGGTCGAATACCGCCAAACTTCCGCAGCTTGATGACAACCCCATCCACGCTCTCGGCCAACTCGTTCAGGTCCGCGACCGAGCTCACACTCTCGTCAGCAAACACTGGCACACCGGTCTGTTGGGCACGGAGCCACGCGAAGCCATCACGATCCTCCACCGCTAATGGTTGTTCCACTAATTCGATCTTGAATCGAGCGAGGCGGGGAATAAGGCGCGCCGCCTCTTCGCGACTCCACCCTCCATTCGCATCGAGCCGCAGCCTGGCGTTCGTGACACCACGAACGGCTTCAACGCACGCCTCATCGTCCGATCCTCCCATCTTGAGTTTGAGAATCGACGCGTCCGCAGCGCGTGCCCGAGTCGCCATCTCATCTGGGGTGTCCATTGCGATCGTGAACGACGTTTCGATCGGAGTCACTGCATTCACTCCGAGTAGCTTCCAGAGCGGTTCACCCCGAATCTGCCCCTCTGCATCAAGAGAGGCGAGGTCGAGCGCACACTGTGCGCCGCGTGAGTCGAGTGATCCGATCGCGTCGCCTCGCACGTCGGCATCGTCACTCTTGGCGCGGCCCAAACTAAGCGAGTCAATTGCGGCCAGAATCTCGGAGCTCGACTCACCCAGGTAAGGGACGATCGCCGCCTCGCCGTACCCACCGTCGCGTTCAAGTATCACCGTGGAGCGCTCAGTGGAGACACCATGCGCAATTCTCCACGGGTTCTGGAGTTGGAGGCGAACGACCTGTACGCGCATGGCGACCGCCCTCAGTCGCTCGTACGAACGGAAGCTCGACGGAGAAATTCAAGCACGCGCTCACACCACTCGGCGGGAATCTCGGTGTGTACGTTGTGGCCAACGCCGACCGGGATCCAGAGTTCGCTCCCTGGGATGTGCTCCGCAATGAAGCGTCCATGCGCCCCGGGGGCATTCGTTGCATCGCGCTCACCCTCAATCACGAGCGTCGGTCGCTCGACGTGAGAGAGATCCAGTGCCGTGTAGTTCGGTTCGCTCACGATCTCAACGGCAGTGCGGCGAAGGAGTGTTGCCCAGTAGTCCGCACCGTGAAGCGCTGAATGGAGCTCGATCATCTCCTGCATTAGGTCGGGATCCTCCGCTCGCACACGTTCCGGGTCAAGTTTCTTCGGGATCCGTTCCACGAGGTCCGGGCTCACATACGCATTCGCCGCCTGAGGGACGCAGCTCGCCACCACGTCGGGATGCTCCATCAAGGTGACGAGCGCCACATTGCCACCGTTGCTGTGCCCGATTACGTGGGCTCGCTGGTGACCGAGGGCACGGATCAGTGCGGCCACATCGGCAGCCATCTCGCGAAACGAGTATTGACCAGCGGGATCGTTGCTTCTCCCGTGGCCACGACAATCTGGGACGATCACCTGGAACTCCTGCGCTAACCGAGGTGCTACACCACCCCAATCAACGGACCCCGTTATGTACGAGCCGTGAATTAAGAAGATGGGGTCACGACGTGTGACTCGCTCACCGAATGTTTCAAAATAGAGCTCCGCGCCGCGAATCTTTGCGGTTGCCATGCGCGTTTTTCGCTACCGTCGGCTCTTCGTCACTTCCGCGACGTGTTTGGCTTCGGAGCCACGCTAAGCCCTAACTCGGTCCATTGCTTCGCATCAGGTTCTGACGGAGCCTCAAGCATCAGGTCGCTCCCCGATTGTGTCTTCGGGAAGGCCATCACCTCACGAATGTTTATCTGGTTCGCTAGCAGTGCCGCCCAACGCTCCACGCCGATCGCAATGCCGCCGTGTGGTGGCGCGCCGTACTCAAACGCGTCAAGCAGCGCACCAAACTTGGCGCGTGCATCATCAAGCGAATGGCCCATCAGCGCAAAGGAACGCTCAAGTAGCGCACGATCATGGATGCGCACCGAGCCGCCGCCGAGCTCCCAGCCGTTCAGCACCACGTCGTACTGCTGTGCGAGCGCGCCGGCGGCGGGGTCACCAGCCGAACGCTTACTGAGATCTCCCGACGTTGTAGCGAGCAGATCAAGATGCTCTGGAACTGGGGCGCTAAACGGGTTGTGTGTTGCATCCCAGCGACTCGACTCCGCCTCCCACTGATACATCGGGAAGCGATGCACCCAGCAGAAGGCGAGGACCTCAGGATCTGCCATATTCGCCTCAAGGGCGATCTCAACACGAAGACGCCCGAGCACCTCTGCAGAGAGGACACGCTCACCAGCAACGGCAAGGAGCAGGTCGCCCTCTGCTGCGGTGCTCTTTCCGCCGCTCGCACTCCAGATCGCATCAACCGACTCTGGTGATAGGAACTTTGCAATCGGCGACTTGATCTCGCCATCTGGTTGCAGCGCGATCCAGACGAGGCCGCTCGCGCCGTGACGCTTTGCGCGCTCTGTCAGATCGTCAATTTCTGAGCGCGCAACGCCGCCCTTTCCAGGGATGCGGATCGCTCGGATGCGACCGCCGCTGGCGCGCACATCATCAAAGACCTTGAAGCCAGTCGCGGCGGGGAGTGCGGCGCCAAGATCGATCAGCTCCATGCCGTAGCGAAGGTCAGGCTTGTCTGAGCCGTAACGCTCCAGCGCCTCCTCGTAGGTGAAGACGGGGAATGGGAGCTGCTGCATTGGGCGATCTGGTCGCGTGCGCTTCGTCACCTCAATGACCATCTGCTCCACAAAGCCCCGCACGCTCGCCTCGTCCACAAAGCTCATCTCAAGATCGAGCTGCGTGAACTCCGGCTGACGGTCGCCACGCAGGTCTTCGTCGCGGAAGCAACGCGCGATCTGAAAGTAGCGATCAAACCCGGCCACCATGAGTAGCTGCTTCATCTGCTGGGGCGACTGCGGGAGGGCGTAGACACTCCCCGGCTGCAGCCGCGACGGCACGATGAAGTCGCGCGCCCCCTCAGGTGTGGACTTGATCAGGATCGGGGTCTCCACTTCAACGAAGCCGTGTTCGTGATGTACCTCGCGAATTGCCTGCACCATGGCGCTGCGCATCAGGAGCCGATCGCGCAGCGGCTCGCGGCGTAGGTCCAGGTAGCGGTGCTTCAGGCGAACGCTCTCGTCAATCGGAGCGTCCGTTTCGTTGATATAGAAGGGTGGTGTTTTTGACTGCGAGAGGATGCGCACTGAGTCCGCTGAAACCTCAATCGCTCCCGTTGGCAGCTTCTCGTTCTCGGTCCCAGCACGACGCGGGGTAACTACCCCCTCAACGGCGATCACCCACTCAATGCGTGCGTCCACGAGCGCTGCGTGTGCCTCTGGCGCGGTAGCGGCATCCACCACCACCTGCACGATCCCGTAGCGATCGCGAAGGTCAATAAAGACGAGGCTGCCGTGGTCGCGACGACGGTGGATCCAGCCGGCGAGACGGACGCGACGCTCAGCATCACTCGCGCGCAGCGCGCCGCATACGTCGCTGCGCAGTCCGGTTGCGAGCAGTCCCTTGTCAGCCATCACTCCCCCGTCCTATCCCTTCAGGAGCGCCGCAACGGCGCGCAGCACACTCGCTTCGTCGGCAGGGTCCGCCTGCTTCCCGTCTGCCATGTTGCGGAGGCTGAGGCGACCATCCGGCTCAATGATGATTACGGCGACCGCTCCGTCGCGCGACGCACCTTCAAGCTGCTTGCCGATCTTACGGGGAGTAACGTCGGCGCGTGCAGCAGACCCGGCGGCACGAAGCAGCGAGGCGAGCCGAACGCGTGCCCCGATGCTCCCCTCTTCTATCCCGCAGATCACCGCCAGTGGTTGCGCGGCTGCGCCAATCTCCAGCTTCCGGTCGTGCAGCGCATGAACCACGCGGTCCACACCGATCGCAAAACCAATTGCGGGGGTTGCACCACCACCGATGAGCGTCGCAAGTCCGTCATAGCGCCCACCACCACCGAGCGCGCCCTGCTGCCCCTCCTCTCCAGGGAGGAGGTACTCCCATGCGGTGCGACTGTAGTAGTCCAGCCCGCGCACCAAGCGCGGAGCATCGATCACCTTCACGCCAGCGACGGCTAGACCCGCGCGAACGACGTTGGCATGCGCGGCGCATGCATCACAGAGGTGGCCGGGGAGTGCCGGTGCGCTCTCCGCTCGTCGCATAGCAGCCGCGTCCTTTGAGTCCAGAAGGCGAAGCGGATTTTCACGGAGTCGGGTCCGGTCCACCTCTCCAAGCTCTCCTTCAATGAGGGCGAAGTGCGCCCGCAGCGCTGCCGCATAGGCAGGTCGACAGTCACTACAGCCAACAGAGTTGAAGTGAACCTCAACGTCGGTAAGCCCAAGCTGCTTCAAGAAGCTTGCGCCGAGTTCAATCACCTCAATATCAATCCCAGGGCCAGCGTCCCCGATTGCCTCAACATTGAACTGCGTAAATTGGCGGTATCGACCCTTCTGTGGCCGGTCATGACGGAAGAATGGAGCGACCGTGACGAGTCGCACCGGCTGCGGGGCACTGCGCATGCCGTGTTGGATGTACGCGCGGAGGATCCCTGCGGTGGCTTCCGGTCGCAGCGCGAGTGATGTGGAGTCCTCTGCATGCGGAGCGAGCCGATAGAGCTCCTTTGCAACCACGTCGGTAGCGCCGCCAATGCCGCGCTCAAAGAGTGCACTCTCTTCCGCGATTGGCGAGATGATGCGCCGGTAGCCCGCCGCCTCTGCGGCGGCGTATGCCGCTCGCTCAACTGCAGTGACGGCAGCGGCATCTGCGCCGAAGAGGTCACGCATCCCGCGTGGCGCCTGGAAGCCGCTCACTGGCGCTGCTCCCGTGCCACGCTGCGCACACCACGAATTCGCTCGATACGCGCCATCAAGCGGGCCAGCTCACTAATGGAACCGACGGCGAGAGTGGTGAGGACCTCCGCGTTACCAGAGCCGGTCATCCCAACCGATGCGGCGAGGATGTTGACCTTCTGGTCGGCCACCACTTGTGTAATGTCGGAGAGCAGCCCAGTCCGATCAGAGGCCTCAATGCGAATGGTGACCGGATAACTCTCGGTGGTTGCTGGTGCGATCTCCCACTCCACGTCAATCTGTCGGGAGGCCTCACGTGCGGACGAGGAGGTTGAGCAACTCGCAAGGTGCACGGTCACCCCCTTTCCGCGCGTGATGAATCCAACAATTGGGTCGCCAGGGAGCGGACGGCAGCAACGTCCGAACCGAGTGAGGAGATCTGGAACTCCCTTCACACGAATGCCGCCAGTGCGCTCCGCGGGGGCAACCTGTTGCGGCGCCACGCTGAACGGGAGGATCTCCTGCGCATCATCCGAGGCCACGCCGAGGCGCGAGACCACCTGCTGCGGCCCAACCGCTCCGTAGCCGATCGCCGCAAAAAGATCATCCGCGTTCCCCTGGTTGAGCTGCTTCGCCACCTCTTCAATGCGCTCTCTGCCGACCGCCTCAAGCGAACTGCGCGCCAAACGTCGTAACTCGCGCTCCAACGACTCTCGCCCATGGGTGATGTTCTCGTCGCGTTCCTGATGCTTGAACCACTGTCGAATCTTGTCGCGCGCTTGGCGCGTCGCAACAATCGCCAACCAGTCGCGGCTCGGGCCGTGCTTTCCACGCGCAGTCACCACCTCAACGATGTCGCCAGACTTGAGCCGATACTCAAGCGGCACGAGACGATTGTTGACCTTCGCTCCAATACAACGGTGCCCAATATCCGTATGAACGAGATAGGCAAAGTCGAGAGGCGTGGCTCCCGCCGCAAGCTCCTTCACGTCACCCTTCGGCGTGAACACGTACACCTGATCTTGGAAGACATCCAAGCGGACCCCTTCAAGGAACTCGGATGCATCGGTGACATCACGCTGCCACTCAAGGAGTTGCCTTAGCCATGCAAGTTTCGCGTCATAGGCCGCATCCGAGCGGCTTCCATCCTTGTAGCGCCAATGCGCGGCGATCCCAACCTCTGCGACGTCGTGCATGGAACGGGTTCGAATCTGCACCTCAAGCGGTCGCCCATCAAGGGCGACCACCGCCGTGTGCAGGCTTTGATAGAGATTGTTCTTCGGCACTGCAATGTAGTCATCAAACTGACCAGG
>JAUMDJ010000055.1:0-1691 GCA_032121895.1 Chloroflexota bacterium
CTGTCTACCTTGATCAGTGCGAGCGGCTCAAGGAGGCGCGGCAGCGCAAGAGCGGCAGCGGAGACTGCTCCCGTGAATCCGACCATCAAAAGCGGGGTCACGCGATCCGCCACACCACCGCGGGAGCGAGCAAACGCGAGCCGTGCCCGGACGCCGCTTCCACCTGTCTCCTTAATCAGCCAGCCGATCCTCGAAGCCACTTCGGCGCGCGCGCGATCGTTCGGTGCGTCGCGTTCCGCGCGCTGATACTCGGCAAGGGCATCTTGCAGTCGACCAGCCGTGACGTGAAGTACGGCGAGGCGTCGACGCGCCACAAAGCGCACCTCCTGCTCTCCGCTCTGGCTGGCCCCCTGCAGGAGATCGCGAGCCTCATCATCGCGGCCGAGTCGCACCAGCGCCTCTGCGGCGCCAATGGATGCGCGCCCAGCAAGATTCAGATCGCCGCTCCCAGCGGCACGCCAGAAGCACTCGAGCGCAGCCTCAGCGTCACCAGCGTCGAGCGCATCGGCGCCCGCATCAATCAGGCGACCGGCATCGTCGTGGCTGATCGGCCCACTTGTGCGCAGGAGTTCGTTGATGTCCACCCGCTGAGCGTATGCGATCGGCTAGGCCTTCGCCGACCCACCCTCATCCGATGCGAGAAGTCCAGCAAGGTATGCGTCAAATTCCGGGCTCTCCGCGCTAGGGCGCGCCACGAAGAGTGACGGTGCAACCTCACGCAGTGACGTGGGAGTACCAGGCGCGCCGCTCTCGGCTGGTGCCACCACTCCGTGCTCCAGATCGGCGTCGCCGACAACGATCAGGTGCGCGCCACCATAGGCTGACTCCTCTGTCACGCCCTGAACGAGCGTGACGTTCGCGGGATCAATCAAGAGGACCGCAGAGAAGCTCGTGAGATAGCGGAGGCCAAGTTGTGCGTCGCCGCGATCAAGTTCAATCCCGCGCGCTGCAGCGCCAACGGGGGTAGCGAGTGCGGCGTCACGCAGCAGAGCAACGTGACCAATGCCATCGCGGGCGAGTGACAGGGTCAGCTCCTCCCCAATCCGATCCGCGCCAATTCGGCCAATCATCTCCACCCGCTCGCCGCCACGGACGAGCGCGCGGGCAACGCGCACGCCGAGGCCACCCGCCTGGTGTGATCCGTCAGCGGCCAACTCTGCGATAGGACTGCCGATGATGGCGATCATCTATGACTCCCCCTTCACCGGCTCACTGCGCACCTCGACCGCAAATCCTGCATCGCGCAGCGGTGCTTCAATGGAAGCGGCGTCGCCAACGACCACGATGCGCTCTCGCTCCGCTGACAGCTCCTCTGCCACCTGCGCCACCGCAGCAGCCGGGACCGACTCAACGGAGGACTGGAACTTATCCAACTCATCGGCGGCAAGGTCGTTCACAACAAGGGCGGTGACAGCCCCAGCCACAGCGGAGGCGGTGCCGAATCGAAGTGGGAACGTCCCGCGAAGATACTGTCGTGCGGCGGTGAGCTCTTCTTCCGTCGCTGGATCTACGGCGAGTGACCCGAGCTGCGTGCGCGCCTCTACGAGCGCCGCGGCGGTCACCGAACTCTCCACCGCGGTGCGTGCGGTGAATGGTCCACGACCGCGTCGGAACTCAAAACCTGCGGCGGCTCCATAGGTGTACCCCTTCTCCTCACGAAGCACACGGTTAAGTCGCGAACCAAAGAGTCC
>JAUMDJ010000056.1:0-3516 GCA_032121895.1 Chloroflexota bacterium
TCATGCACCACCAAGAGTGCAACCACGACGCCGAGACTCAAGAGTGCAAGGATCGGTGCGCTCCCTTGGAAGAGGCCGAAGAGACCGCCTCGGTTCTCACTGCGAATCAACTGCAGGGTGCTTCCAATGATCTCCCGTGGAGAGCCCTCACTTAGTAGATCAGGAAGCACCGATTTGCTGAGCCGATCAAGCAGAAAGACGAGGCTCGCCACACCAACGACAAGTGCACGCCTCATTCGGTCGCGCGGCGAATGAACAGTTCCGCGTCGCCTCCAGAGAGCGCCACGTTTGCGCGCTCCCACCCAGAGAGTGGTGCTCCCCCACTCTTAGCGAATTGGCACCGGAGCGCGCCGACCGCGCTAACGATCTCTCCCCGATGGTGCTCCAGTTCGCTCGGGGCACCTCGAATCTCCATCTCCACGCGGTCTTCCCGCTGGAGCCCAGCACTCTTACGCGCCTCTTGCACGGCGCGGATCACCTCACGTGCATCACCTTCGACGATCAGTGCAGGCGTCAAACTCGTGTCAAGCTCCACAACCAGCCCGTCATCCTCAGCCACATGTTGACCCTCACGAGGGACCGCCTGAATTTCAATCTCATCGGCAGCAAGCTCAGCCCCAGCAATAGAGACTGCACCGTTCGCAAGAAATTCAACCTTCCCGTCACGTGCCGCTTGCATCACAACCTGCGTAGATGCACCGAGTCGCTTCGCAACTTTCGGAAGGAGAACCTTGACGCGACGCTCAAAGAGGCCAGATGCATCGTCAACGCGCTCAACGCTCTTCACGTTGAGCTCATCAGCGAGGATGTTCTGTAGGGCTTCTGCGTCGGCACCGCGCACGCCAAGAACCACACGGGCGCGAGCGAGAGGCTGGCGGGTCCGGATGCCTGCTGCACTGCGTACTGAACGGCCGAGCTCCGCAGCGCGAATGATCCGCTCCATTGCCAGCTCCAGTTCACTGTCGCGCCATCCCACACTCTCTTCAGTCGGCCAGTGCAGGAGGTGGATGCTGCCAGGTGCGCTCCCTGTGCGAATCGCCCCAGCGAGCGGGCGTGCCGCCCCGCCGACAACCTCGCTGACCCCTGCGCCTGTGGCGCTCCCGTTCGTTTGGTCGCTGCCTACCAAATTGCGGTACAGCGAATCAGTGAAGAACGGACTGATCGGCGCGGCAACCCGAAGCAGCGTGAGTAGTGCCTGATGCAACGTGTCGAAGGCAGCGTGCCTTTCGCGCTCTGGAGCATCCGCGGCAAACTGATCACGTGTGCGACGGAGGTACCAGGTAGAGAGCTCGTCAATCCCCTGCTCAAGGCGACGAACCGCAGCGTACGCGTCGTAGGCGCGCAACGAGGTTTCGACGCTGGAGGCGAGTTCGGCTGAGCGACTGAGAATCCACCGATCCATCACGCTTCGCGACGAAGCTGGCACCTCGACCTCACCTGGCGTCCATCGGGCGGATCGCGCCTGTCCAACGAGGAACGCGTAAACGTTCCATAGAACGAGCAGGCGGCGACGCGTCTCATCGGCTGCCTCCCAGCCGAAGAGCACGTTCTCCTCCGGCCGTGAGCCCACAAAGAGCCAGCGCATCACGTCCGCCCCCATACGGTCGGCCGCCTCATCGAACTCAATCGAGTTCCCCCAGCTCTTGTGCATCGCCCGTCCGTCAGCACCCACAACAAGGCCGTAGCCGAAGATCGTCTTTGTCGGTTCGCTTGACGCCATCACCGTAGACATGGCGAGGAGCGAATAGAACCAGTTGCGGAACTGTCCTGGGAAGCTCTCGGTGATGAAGTCGGCAGGGAACCAACGCTTCCAGTACTCAGGATCCTCGCGGTACCGCAGCGTTGAGAACGAGACAATCCCCGCATCGAGCCATGGGTTCCCCACGTCAGGGACGCGCGTCACCTTCGCCCCGCACCCGCTGCAGTCAATCTGCACCTCATCGATATATGGGCGGTGCGCCGTGTGTCCCTCGAGCGCGGCCGCTCCAGCGGTTGCTCGCCCCTCCAGCTCTTTGCGCGAGCTGAGAACTTCAACCTTGCCGCACGAGGCGCACTCGTAAATCGGCAGCGCGAGGCCCCAGTAGCGCTTCTTCGAGATCATCCAGTCGCTCATGTTGCGCAGCCAATCAAGTTCGCGCTCATATCCGAACTCTGGAAGCCAGGTGATGCGGTCG
This sequence comes from Chloroflexota bacterium, assembly GCA_032121895.1. GTDB lineage: Bacteria > Chloroflexota > Limnocylindria > Limnocylindrales > Limnocylindraceae > Limnocylindrus. The sequence goes on from JAUMDJ010000056.1 coordinate 2,175, forward strand.
ACCACCGCCATGATCTGGTATCTCAGGCTCGCGTCAATCTCCGCCTTGGTCAACTGATCGCGCGGCTTCTCATAGAGCGGCCCCATGCTGATGAACCACTCATCAACGAGCCGAAAGACGAGCGGTGTTGCGCAGCGCCAGCAGTGTGGGTATCGGTGCGTGATCTTCTCGCGGCGCAGCAGGCTCTTTGTGGCGGTGAGGTGCGTAAAGACATCCTCCGTCACCTCATGCCACTCGCGACCACTCAGGTTGCCAAAGCCGTCAAGGTAAACGCCAGATTCATCGATCGGTGCGATCGCGGGGAGCCCTTCGGCAACGCCGAGCTTATGGTCGTCACTCCCGCATCCCGGCGCAATGTGCACGATGCAGGTCCCCTCTTCAGAGCCGACCTCGTCCCATGCGATCACGCGGTGTGCCGCTCCGTCTGGGCCGAGTGCCTCGCTCACCGCTGGCAGTGCATCAAATGGCGCGCGGTACTTCCAGCCGATCAGTTCTGATCCCTTCCGTGTCTCAAGCAGCTTCGCGCGCGGAGCGCCGCCGCCGAGTGCTGCGGCGCGGCGCGAGGCGCCGATCCAGAGCTTGCGGCCGTCAAACTCCACAAGTTCGTAGTCGAGCGAAGGCTGGACTGCGGCGGCAACATTCGCTGCAACGGTCCACGGCGTCGTGGTCCATGCAATGAGCTCCTCGCCTGGACGATCCACAAGTGCCAGGCCGAAGTAGAGCGACTGGTCTTCACGATCCGCATACCCTTCGGTCATCTCGTGCTGGCTGATCCCAGTGCCACAACGGGCGCACCACGGCATGCTGTCGCTCCCCTTGTAGAGCCAGCCGCGCGCATGACATGTTGCAAGGAAGGTCCAGATCAGATCGTTATTCTCATCAGAGAAGGTGAAATACGATCCGCCAACCTCTGGCGTGCCGAGCCGTCCGATCAGCTGCTCTGCTGGGCCGCTCACTGGTCCGTTCGCACCGTTAATCGTGACCGGTGCTGCGGGATCCTTTGCGAGCGCGTCGCGCAACTTCAGCAGGTCCGCTGGATCGTTCCAGTCCATCCACATGCCGAGCCGAATTGATTGCTCTGTCTGTCGCGCGGCATAGGTGAGAACGCGCTGCTTGCAGAGGCTGATGAATTCGGCGAGCCCTTGCTCCTCAATCTGTCGTTTACTGGTGTAGCCGAGCTCGCGCTCAACATTCACCTCAACCCAAAGTCCTTGACAATCAAACCCCTGCTGCCAGCGGAGCTCGTGACCGAGAGAGGCGCGAAATCGCTGGAAGAGGTCTTTGTACGTGCGACCCCACGCATGGTGCACACCCATTGGGTTGTTCGCGGTGATCGGCCCGT
>JAUMDJ010000057.1:0-2005 GCA_032121895.1 Chloroflexota bacterium
AGTCCACGCTGCTCACCCCGCCTGCAACGATCGGCGAGCTGCCAGCAGGCGATCTCCCCGATGGAGCGGCGGCACTGATCCACATCTCGGCGCGTGGTGTCGCCACGCATCTCGGCGCAGAGGCGCGCGCTGCGGGCCTCACCGTTGAGCCGCTCGCGGGGGAGACGCCACTCGCCGGTGCCGAGGGCGACCGCATGACCGCACTGATCGGCGCCTACTGGGGGAGTGGCATTCAGATCACGTTGGCGCGCGGTGCAATCGCAGCCCCAATCGTGATCAAAGTTGAGTCACCCGCACAGGGTGAGGCGCTCGTGACACGGATCGCCGTAACGCTCGGCGAGAACACGAGTGCAACGATCAGCGAAGAGGTGATCGGTACCAGCGCTGCAAGCAATACGCACACCGGCACCACAGCCGGCGCACTCCTCGCGACTACAAGTGAGGTGACGCTCGGCAAGGGTGCGAAGCTCCGTCTCGCCTCCATCCAAGAACTACCTGAAGATGTTGTCTACCTCCCAGTGCGCCGCCATGACTTCGGCGCGAACGCTGAGCTGCAGATCGCGGCGGCACAGATCGGCGCGCGACTTGTGCGCGGTCGCATTGACCATCAGCTCACGGGGAACGGATCAAAGGTTCGCCAGGTGGAGGTCCTCTTCGCTGGCGGCGAGCAGTTGCATGATCTGACCACGTACAGCCTGCACGCTGGCGAGAAGACTGTGGGCGATCTGCTCGCCAAGGGGATCTTCGCCGGTAAAGCGCGCGGATTTGTGAAGGGCGTCACCACGATCCCGCGATCTGGACGAGGAACCAACTCCTATCTTGGCGAGTTCGGCATGCTCCTCTCGAAGACTGCCCGCAGCGTGGCCATCCCATCACTCTGGATTGACCAGCCAGACTGCGAGCGCGCGGCACACGGCAGCTCCGTGGGTCCAATTGATCAGAACCAGATCTTCTACCTGCGCACCCGCGGTCTCACTGAGGCTGAAGCGCGGCGGACGATTGTCATGGGCTACCTCGAACCGGTCGTCGCCGCCCTACCGCTTGAGGAGGAGGCTGACCGACTTCGTGAGGTGCTCGCCACAAAGCTTGACGCCGCCTTCGCCGCGCAGTCAGCGGCCGCCGCCTCCGCGGCGTAACCTCGTGCCGGTGCCGAGCGAACGACTCTTCCCCGCGTCCGAACTCCCCGACGGCACCGCGCGCCTCGCCTGGCCGAACGGCAAGGCAATCCTTGTGGTCAACCGCGGCGGCACCCTCTACGCCGTCGATGGCGTCTGCACGCATGAGTACTGCGAACTAGATCGCGGCTTCGTTGCCCCCGCCGGCGCCGCCACCCCAACGATCACCTGCCCGCTCCACCTTTCACGATTTGACTTGCTGACAGGCGCGCCGCTGGATCCGCCGGCAGAGGAACCGCTTTCCGTACACACGGTGAGCGTTGATGCAGAGGGGTGGGTGCTTCTCGAGCTCGCCTAGCCTGACAGGTTAGGATTGCCTCGACGCGCTGCACGGGATGCGGCGAGAGGGAGGGGCCATGCAAGAGATCAAAGACCGCGCCGCAAGCCTTGCTGGGCTCGCCCTTGAGCGAGATGCGATCTATCTGTATGACCGACTTGCAGCGATCGAGAAGGATCCACAGCGACGCGCCGCGTTTGAATCCATTGCGGCGAGCGAGCGCCGCCACGCCGCGATCTGGGAGGCGAAGCTGACATCCCTTGGAGAACAGGTGCCACCTGCGGCGCGACCGAGTTGGCGCGTCCGCCAGATCGCGCTCCTTGCGCGACTCTTTGGTACGCGCGCGGTGAGCGACGCCGTGAAGGCGCTCGAAGGGTTTGAGGAGAGCGTCTACGGAGCGCACCGTGACGTGCCAGAAGTACACGAGATTGCGAGCGATGAGGCGAAGCACGCTGAGATCTGGAAGGGACTCGACCAGACCGCGCGCGGCAAGGGGGCGAGCGCACACCGTGCGGCGGTCGTTGAGACGCAGGCGCGCGAGCCGTGGCACCGC
>JAUMDJ010000058.1:0-4264 GCA_032121895.1 Chloroflexota bacterium
TGGCACTGCGTCGACCGCGCGCGGAGACTCCTCCCTACAGCGCTTAGCTCGCCACGCGACGCATGCGCAGCGCGAGGCGGACGAGCGGTCCGCGGATCGGATCGAGATCCAGATCGAGCGCCCCAGGGTATGCGTGCACGTCCCCGCCCCAACCCGCCTTGAAGTGCGCAATCCCAGGCGTGACGAGGCCCCACATGTCGTACCAGGCGCTACCTTGGTCAACCGCGCGTTCAATTGCGAATGCCTTCAGCGCGTATGGCGCGCGCAGCTCATTGCCGCGATCCGTCGCGCCACCAAAAAGTTCAGTACTCCCGCTCTCCGTGCGCACCACGAGCAGTGCGCCGAGCAACTCAGATGCGCCACTCGCGTCCGCCCCTTCTGCAATCAAGAGTTCTGATCGTGGACCGAACGCGCGCATCAGCTGCGCGAAGGCTTCGCCGCTCCGCGCCTTACTCCCCGTCCGCTCACTGATTGCGCGCATCACCGCACTCAGCGCTGGAAGCTCATCAACGCTGCCGAGGCGTACGGTCACACCGTCCGCGAGCGCTTGACGGGCGTACTGGCGCCACTTACTGCGCCAGCCGGCACGCACCGCCTCTACGCCACCACTCAGTGAGATCCGCCGACTTGAGGGCGGCTGGATTGGCGCGGCGAGGTGCAGCCGCGCGCCAATCTCCGTCGCTGCGTTGATCCACGGCGCGCGAAGGGTGACGGTGAGCGCAGGGTCAGGCTGCACGACGTTGCTCTCTGGGTCAACGACGAGTGAACTTCCAGGCTCAAGGCGGACGAGGGTCACGCCGTCGGCACGAAGTGAACGCAGTCCACGCAACAGTCCCACACGTAACGACTCGGCAACGCCTGCGTCCGCACATGCAACGAGTGGCGCGCGTGGCGCATAGGCGAAGCGTCCGAGAGGTCCAGGGAGGCGCTGCAGGAGGAGCTGCGCGCCCGTCCATCCGCCACTCGGATGGAGTGCCACGATCCGTATCGCCTCCCAGCCGGTGAGCGCTTTCGACGCCGCCCAGGCGGCGGTCTGGGTGAACGGAAGTTCAGCGATCTCACCTGCGGCGTAGGCCTGTTCGAGCCGCGTACCCCACGCCTCTGGCGCTTCGTGAAGGATCACGATCTGGTCACTCATGCGGTAAGGGTACGCGCCCCGCTAGGCTTGTGCGCGTGACGCCAACACCACCGCTCCCGCCGATCGCGCTCGACCCGGAAGGGGTGGTCTTTGATATGGATGGGGTCCTCTGCGACAGCGAGCCGCTCTGGGCCGATGCTCGCTTCGCCGTGGCGGAGGCGCTCGGCAGCAGCATCACGATTGACGACTTCCACGCCTTCTACGGCTCCAACACGTTGCAGTGGAGCGCAGGGATGGCGAAGCTCTTCAACCACCCAGATCCCACGCACGTTGCGCGCCTCACCATTGACCATCTTCTCAACGCGTATAGAAACGGCGCCATTCGGCCGATCCCGAGCGGGATCGCCGCGCTGCGCCGCGCTGCGGCACGCGGACCTGTTGCCGTTGCATCAGGGAGCCCGCGTGAAGTGATCGGCACGGTTCTTGAGCTGCTCGGCCTCGCCAACGTTGTCCGTGAATATGTCAGCTGCGACGAAGTGACTGCAGGGAAGCCACTCCCCGATGTGTATCTGGAGGCGTGCCGAAGAATCGGGATCACCCCTGAACGTTCGCTCGCGATTGAAGACTCACTCGCAGGCGCGCGAGCAGGCAAGGCGGCAGGGATGACCGTTGTCCTGGTGCCGCTCGATGGCGCACCATCATCAGCCGGCGCCGACGCGTACGCAGACGTGATCCTTACGAGTCTCGATCAACTCCCACTCGCCGCGGGTGGCGCGTAGCGAAGCGACTAGCTCTTTGCGATGCCAACCTTTGCGCCGAGTGCGTCGTTGGAAGGCTCGATCAGATAACTGCCGTCGTCAAAGATGATCACAGGAATTGATTTTGCTCCGGTGAGCTTCTCAATCATCTCCTTTGCGCTGGCATCCGCATCAACGTCCACGTAGGTGTATGAGACGCCGTGCGCATCGAGGTAGCCCTTGGAGCGCCTGCAGTCACTGCACCAGTCCGCGCCGTACATCGTGATCTTCTTCTCGTCTGCCATCACACCCTCACTCGCTTCGGCCAGCGGCGCCAGCCCTCATGATTCATCGTAGCGGGTGCACAGAGATGCCAGCGAACGCCTAGGCTACAAGCATGGCAACTGCTCGGATGCTCGGATTCACCGCCCTCGTCGCTGCGGAGTGGGTTCGTGGCATCGGACTGGTTGCCTCAGGCGCCCTCACCTACGGGCTCCTCGGCGGCGTGATGCCGCCCGGTGGCGGCTTTGATCAACCGGTCGCGATCGCTTCCTTCATCACGATCGCACTTGGAGCCTTCGACCTCCTCCTTGCTGCGCTCTTTGCCGCAACCGCGCTGCGCCTCCGAGCACTGAGCCTCCCTGCCGATCGCCCCGTCACCCTTCACACAGCGTGGAGCACCGCACTCTCGCTTCTGCTGATCGCTGCGGGGAACCCCCTCGTGCCACAGATCACGATGGTTGCGCTTGCGCTCCTTGCCAGCGCCTCCCTGCGCCTCATACGCACCGGCGAGGGCGGGAACGGCTAGACTCCCCCGCATGGTTGGACCGGTCTATTTGACGAAGGCGGGACGTGAGGCGCTCGAAGCCGAGCTGCACGACCTTGTCCACAATCAGCGACCTGCAGTGATCGCGCGCATCAAGGCGGCGAAGGAGCTCGGCGACCTGCGGGAGAACGCCGACTACGAGATCGCTCGAAACGAGCAGAGCTTCATCGAGGGGAAGGTCCTTGAGATCGAAGAGAAGCTGCGCAACGCCGAGATGATTGATGAGAATGCGAGCACCGACCAGGTCGGTCTCGGCTCCACCGTTGAGGTGACTGCGGAGCGAAAGACGCGCACCTACATGATCGTTGGCTCCACCGAGGCGGATCCGAGTGGTGATCCACCGAAGATTTCAAACGTCAGCCCACTCGGCGCATCACTGCTTGGGAAGAAGATCGGCGAGAAGGTTCAGGTCACCCTGCCAAACGGCGAGAGTGTGGCCTATACGATCAAGAAGATTTCGTAAGCGCGTCGCGGTTCGCGTTCCAGACGCGACCACTCTCAAAGCGTTCCGCCTTCCAGATCGGCACGTCCCGCTTGATTGACTCAATCAGCGCCCGACTTACGGCATACGCTTCGTCACGATGTGGCGATGCCACCACACTGACCATGCTGATGGCGCCAAGAGGAACGCTCCCTACGGCGTGCACCACCCCAATGCCACCCTCACCGCCGAGCCCCTCGCTCAGGAGTCGATCGCACACGGAGGCGAGCTCAGCACTCGCATACGGCTCGGCCGCTTCATATTCAAGTGCGACGACGCGTTCCCCAGAATGCAGCACAGCAGCCTCCTCTTCGCCTGGAGCAGGAGTGCCAGGTGAGACTCGTGTGCGACCGACAAATACAACGACCGCCCCGTCTTCCGAAGTTGCAATCTCTGCGATGAGTTCGTTGATCAGTCCGTCCGCAAGTGGAGCTGGGCTAATGCGCACCACACGACGTGCAGTTGATCCACCGCTGGCAGGGGGGAGCAGCGCGTATTCCGCTCCTTGCTCAACACGCAGCGCAGTGAGGTCTACGTGACGCGGGAGAAGCGCGCCACTCACCCCAACTCGGATATGGGGCCGCAGGCTCGCCACCTCTGGACGCGTAGAGAAGTAGTGACCGAGAAGTTCGGCAACGCTGCCACCCTCTCCCACCTCCACGTCAACGACGTCGACCCCCTCTCGCGAGCGGAGCATCGCGAAGAGACGGACGCGAACCTGCATTGCTAGACGAGAATCCCCGCGCCGAAGAAGAGGCCGCTCGCAAGGATCGTTCCAGTGATCACTGCGCCAAGATCAATGTAGAGGAGGCCGGTGGCTGACTCCATGGAGCGAGCCCGTGCGGTGCGCCACCCAGCGTATGTGAGAAGTGCTGGGAAGATGAGTCCAATGAGGAGCCGCAGAATGGCAAAGAAGTCCCAGCCGGCACCGAGTCCGCCAAGCCCCATCAGTTGCCAGATTAGGAAGAGCGCAATCTGCACGGCAACTCCTGCGCCGAGCGCGCGACTAAGCAGGAGGAGTGGCGACTCTGGAAGTTTCGGTGTCACCAGATACCAGTGCGCCAAGATCATGGCGGCGAACGCGCAACCGGTGACATAGGTGAGGATGAGGAGCTGTGACGCGAGCGCGATCGCGATGAGCG
>JAUMDJ010000059.1:0-8749 GCA_032121895.1 Chloroflexota bacterium
TTCGCGGCATTCCGGCGAAGAGGGTCTGGACTAATAACGTGCAGATGCTTCATACGTTTTGAAAAGAGTACTCGGGATGATCTTGCAGTACTTGTGGCATGGCCACGGGAGCGGGCAGGGGGCTCTGTTTCGAGTTGATTTGGGGGTGGAGACTCACTCCTCTGCCGCACCGGTGTTGCTCCGAATCGTCTCGACCACGTTGCCATCGGCGAGGGTGGTCACATCGCCGAGGGCCCGCCCTTCGGCGATGTCACGCAGGAGGCGGCGCATGATCTTCCCCGAGCGCGTCTTCGGCAGGTCGGGGACGAAGAGGAGGAACTTCGGTCGGGCGATCGCGCCGATCTGCTTCGCCACATGCGAGCGGAGTTCCGAGGCGAACGTCTCTGAGGCCTCAACCCCCTTCTTCAAGATCACAAAGGCGAAGATGGCTTGGCCGGTGAGCGGGTCACTCTTGCCGACGACCGCCGCTTCGGCAACGTCGTGATGGTCAACCAGCGCCGACTCCACCTCAATGGTGCTGATGCGATGCGCGGAGACGTTCATCACATCATCCACGCGACCGAGCAGCCAGTAGTAGCCCTCCTCGTCGCGCCGAGCGCCGTCGCCAGCAAAGTAGGAGCCTGGGAAACGGCTCCAGTACGTCTCCTTGAAACGCGCGGGGTCGCCCCAGATGCCGCGCAGCATGGAGGGCCACGGCTGCGTCAGCGTCAAGAAACCGCCCGAGCCGAGCGGGACGCTCGCCCCGTTCCCGTCCACAACGTCTGCGCTCATCCCCGGCATGGCGAAGGTTGCTGATCCTGGCTTCGCGGTGGTGACACCAGGGAGCGGACTGATCGCAATCGAACCGGTCTCTGTCTGCCACCAGGTGTCCACCACGGGGGTGCGGCCGCCGCCGATCACGTTGCGGTACCAGATCCACGCTTCAGGGTTGATCGGCTCACCAACAGAGCCGAGAAGGCGGAGTGAACTGAGGTCGTGCTTCTGGGGATGCTCTTCCCCTTGACGCATGAAGGCGCGAATCGCTGTTGGCGCGCAGTAGAGAATGTTCACCTTCAGATCTTCAATGATCCCCCACCAACGATCCCACGCTGGCGTGTCTGGCGTCCCTTCGTACATCACTTGCGTGGCACCGTTCGCGAGCGGACCGTAGACGATGTACGTGTGGCCGGTGATCCAGCCGACGTCAGCGGCGCACCAGTAGACATCGTCGGGCTTGATGTCAAAGACAGCACGATGCGTGAATGAGGCGCCGAGCAGATAGCCGGCACTCGTGTGCATGATCCCCTTCGGTTTCGCCGTGGTGCCGCTCGTGTAGAGCAAGAAGAGAAGCTGCTCGGCTGGCATTGGATCGGCGGGGCAGTCGGCCGACTGCGCGGGGACAAGATCCTGCCACCAGTGGTCGCGCCCAGACTTCATCGCTGTCTCACCTGACGTCCCCGGCTGGCGGCGGCGATAGACGAGCGAGGCGGTGATCGTTGGCGACCTCTCCATCGCTTCATCAGCGATCGTCTTCAGTTCAAAGAAGCTCCCCTTCCGGTAGCCACCGTCGGCGGTGATCAGGACCTTCGCCTCGGCGTCGTTGATGCGATCGGCGAGGGCGGTCGCAGGGAAACCGGAGAAGACCACGCTGTGCGCCGCACCCAAACGCGCGCAGGCAAGCATCGCGATGGCAACTTCAGGGACCATCGGCATGTAGATCGCGACGCGATCACCCTGAGCAACGCCGAGCGCCTTGAGTGCATTCGCCGCCTGCTGCACCTCGCGGTGGAGGTCGTTGTAGGTGAGGGTGCGCTGATCGCCCGGCTCACCGACCCAGTAAATGGCGACCTTCTCGCCGAGCCCTGCGGCCACGTGGCGGTCCACGCAGTTCTCCGCAACGTTGAGCGTGCCGTCAGCAAACCACTCGGCGAACGGGAGGTTCCACTCCAGTGTCTTGGTGAAGGGGGTGCGCCAGGTGAGGCGCGCACGCGCCTGCGTGGCCCAGAAGGCAACGGGGTCGGCGGAGGCTTCGGCGTAGATCGCAGCGCTGACGTTGGCGTTGGCTGCTGTGGCGGCGTCAGGCGGGAACGAGAGGCCCGCCGCCTGGAAGGTTTCAATTGCGTCGTGTGGTCGCTCAGCCATACGCCGCCACCGCCTAACTTACGAGCTCGTCGTCGCTGACCTCACGCTCTCGCTCGTCATCGTCGTCCTCTTTGAGGACTGGAACAATGCCAGTTCGTCGCTGCGCCGCGCCACTCCAGCCAAGCTTCCGACTGATCCCGCGCGCCGCATCTCGTGCCGCGTTAACAAGATTGGGGAGACTCACCGCGGTGACGCGTGATGAGGCGCCCCAGACCACCACGGTGGCAATCACGGTGCCACGTGCATCGCAGACAGGCACAGCGGCGGCTGAGAGCCGCTCATCCCACTCGCCGGTGGCAACGGCGTAGCCGCGTCGTCGGACGAGTGCCAACTCTTCAAGGAGTGTGCGTGGGTCGGTGATGGTTCGTGGCGTGTACTGCACCAGGCCACGGCGAGCAATGGAGAGCACCGTCCGCTCTGGGAGTGACGCGAGGAGCACCTTCCCCGCCGCGATCGCGTGCATCGCCACCGGTCGCCCGGTGATGTCTGGCATCGGCGTCAAGTTCGGCCCGTCAATTTGGCAGATCGCCACGGCGGCCCCCACGCCGTCGAAGACCTCAAGGCTCACCGTCTCATGCGTCGCCTTCGCAAGCTCTTCAAGTTCCGACTGCGCAATGGTGCGAATGTCCAGCGTGCGCTCGGCACTCTGCGCGAGTCGAATGATGCCAACGCCGAGTCGGAAGTGACCGCTCTCTCGATCCTGTTCCACAAGGCCGCGTCGTTCGAGTGTGGAGAGGAGACGGCTCACGGTTGACTTATGAAGATCGAGTGCATGGGAGAGGTCGGTGACGGATGCGGCGCCGTCGGCATCACCAAGCGCAACGAGGAGGGCGGCGGCGCGGTCAACGGATCGGACGGCGGCGTCATCCCCCCCAGGCGGGAGTGCGGCGCTCTCACGGAAGGCGCGGTCTGAGGCGGTCCCTGGATCAAACTCGGTCACGAGCTCCCCAGTAAGGATCTCTTCAGCCTTCACGTCCACCTCCAGGTCAGAGCTTCGTGGGCCCCAGGCGGGGCCCACTCCTCGGACGGGGATCATCATCCCGCAAGGGGGGGTTCGTCAATCCGACCCCCTCCCCCCTGCGGCGCGTACGATGGAGCCGCATAGAGCGGAGCAAGGGGGGCGGCATGGCACAGGGGCGACGAGCGATCATTGTGGGGAGCGGCTTCGGTGGCCTCTCTACCGCGATTCGCCTCCTCTCGGACGGCTGGCAGGTCACCATCCTTGAGGCACGCGGCGAAGTCGGCGGGCGCGCGTCGCGCATCCGTGAGGGTGGCTACACCTTTGATACTGGCCCATCACTCATTACGATGCCCTGGCTCTTTGAAGAGGTGTTCGCTGCCGCGGGCGAGAAGATGGCGGACCACGTCACGCTCCGCCAACTGCAGCCTGGCTACCGCATCTTCTGGACGGGCGAAGATCGATACTTTGACTTTGGGAGCGACCAGGCGGCACTCCGCGCCGAGATGGAGAAGTTCTCACCAGCGGATGCAGCGCAGCTCGACAACTTCTTGCGCGCATCTGGCGATATCCATCGCAGGGGGATCTTGGTCTCCGGTCGACAGAACTTCTTGAAGCTTGCCGACTTCATCAAACTCCTCCCAACCATGGCGAAGCTCGATGCGATCCGCTTCCTCGAGGGATGGGTCGGGAAGTTCTTCAAAGAGCCGCATGTGCAGCAGGCGTTCGGATTCCACTCGCTCTTTATTGGTGGAGATCCGAGTCGCGTCCCCGCCATCTACTCTGCCCTCGCCTATCTGCAGATTGCGGATGGGATCTGGTACACGGAGGGTGGCGTCTACAGCGTCATCGAGGCATTCGCCAAGATCATCAAGAAGGGTGGAGGAAGCATCCTGATCAACAGCAAGGTTGATCAGATCATCCATCGCAACGGGCGAGCGACCGGTGTTCGCACCGCCGATGGAACCGTGCACGACGCAGACCTTGTGATCTACAACGGCGATGTCACCGCGCGTGATGCCCTCCTCCCTGACCTGCCTGACACCTTCCCGTGGCGACTGCGCCCACTTCGCACCACGATGTCCGCGCACATGATGTATCTCGGCACAAATAGGAAGTTCGAGAAGCTGTTGCACCACACGCTCGTGGTTGGCGATGACTATCACGGCTTCATTAAGGACGTGACGCGGGATCGCCGTATGCCGCGCAGCAACGCGGTCTACATCCATGCGCCGTCGCGCACGGAGCCAAGCATGGCCCCTGAGGGTGGTGACTCCATTGCCATCCTCCTCCCGGTGCCGAACCTTCGTTCTGGTGACGATTGGCGCGAGGCTGAGCCACGCATGCGCGACCGTACGCTCGCCTGGCTGGAAGACTGGGGGCTCCCTGGCCTCCGAGAGAGCATCGTCGTGGAGCGGAGCTGGACACCCCTCACCTTCCGCGATGAGTTCCTGGCGCCGGATGGGAACGCCTTTGCGGTGGAGCCGTCGCTCCAGCAGTCGGCTTACTTCCGTCATCCGAATCGCGACCGAGCACTCGCCGGCCTCTACTACGTAGGTGGAGGCACGCACCCAGGTGCAGGGATGCCTGGGGCGCTCCTCACCTCACAGGTAACCCAAGACTTGATCCGAGAGGACTTCCGCGCGCCGTTCACTTCACGCGCCACTGGACCAACGGGGAATCTTGTCCAGCCGTAACGAGTCCCCCCGCACAACGCCCGCACACCTCGCAACGGAGGCGTTCCTCCCAGAGGCGCGACAAACGATCAACCGTGTAGCGCGCAGCTTCTCCCTTGCCGCGCGCCTCTTGCCAGCGGATCGACGCAGAGATGTGGAGCTCCTCTACCTCGTGATGCGCACCCTTGACGACCTTGTGGATGTGGACGTGCGCGCCGGCGGAAGCACTCGTACCGCCGCCCTTGAACGAATCGCGCGTATCCGTGAATGGTCACGCGCAAGTTCTGGTGCCTCCTCGAGCGCACTCTCACAGGATCGCGAGCTGATCATTCTTGAGGATCTTCTGGCGCGCCATCCCTCCTTCCCCCGTGATGCCGTTAGCGACTTCCTAGATGGCATGACGGCGGATCTTGACGCACCGAACATTGCAACGGATGACGATGCATCACGCTACTGCTACCAGGTTGCTGGCACCGTTGGCCGCATGATGGCCGCACTGCTGGGCGTCGCCGAGCCTCATCGTAATGCCGCCGATCGCGCAGCGCGCGCGCTCGGCTCGGCCATGCAGCGCACCAACATCCTGCGCGACATTGACGAAGATCTCGCAAACGGGCGGGTCTACATCGCACGTGCCGCACTTCAGCGTTGCGGTCTTGACCCGGCTGCCGCGGAAGGCCCAACCTCTCTGCGTGACGGAGACCGGCGTGCGCTGCTGCGCGAAGAGATCGCACGTGCGGAGGCTGAGTACGTTGAGGGGATCAGCGGCATTCGCTACCTGCAACACGGCGGGCGCTCGATTCGCGCCGCCGCCCTTCTCTACCGAGAGATCCTGCGACAGATTGAGCGCGATGGGCTCGGTGCGCGCCGGCCGCACCGCTCGGTCGTGGGGCGAGCGCGTAAGGCGCTGCTCCTTCTACAGGCGTTGATCAGTAGCGGCGGGAGCGAAGCGAGAGCGTGATCCCTGCCGCGACGGCGGCGAGGAGCGACGCAACGAGCACGCCGAGCTTCGCGGCTGCGGTCTCTTCAGGCGCACCCTCAAAGGCGAGGCTCGCAATCAGCAGCGACACCGTGAAGCCGATCCCGGCCACGATGCCCATGACCGCAACATCTCGCCAGGCGGTCCCCTCCGGAGGCCCTGAGTGCACAAGGTGCGCCGCGATGCGCGCAGCCACGTAGATGCCTACTGGCTTCCCCACCACAAGGCCGGCAACGATGCCTGCGAAGATCGGAGAGCTGAGCGCCACATCAAGGTTGATCTCACTCAGATTGATCCCCGCCGCCGTGAGTGCGAAGAGTGGTACGGCAAGGCCCGCACTCCACGGATGCACCGCGCGTTCCGCGCGCTCTGCTGGAGAGCGCGTCTCTCCCTTGTCCCGAGCCGTGCGCACAGAGAAGCCGAGCACGACACCCGCGATCGTGGCATGCACGCCGCTCTCGTGAAGCGCGAACCAGGTGATGAGCGCGAGTGGAATGTAGATCGCAAGGGTACGCACGCGTGCCCGTTGCGCCGCCCAGAAGGCGGCGGCGGCGGCGAGAGAGATGAGCAACGCAGGTAGCTCCACGCCACCCGAATAGAAGATTGCAATGATCGCAATCGCCCCAAGGTCGTCAACGATGGCGAGGGTCAGAAGAAATGCCCGCAGCGTCAGCGGGAGCTTGCGTCCAAAGAGGGAGAGGACGGCGAGCGCAAAAGCGATATCGGTCGCCATCGGCACGCCCCAGCCACGGAGAGAGCCCCCGTCTCCCGCCACATTGAAGGCGATATACAGAAGTCCAGGTGCGACCATCCCGCCAAACGCTGCGGCGATTGGCACCACAGCTTGCGCAGGCTTAGAGAGTGAACCGTGCTGGAACTCGTGCTTTAGTTCAAGGCCAACCACAAAGAAGAAGAGCGCGAGCAGGCCATCTGCAATCCACGCCCGGACGGTAAGATCAAGGTGCAGTTCTGCAGGTCCGATACGAAGTTCGCGCACGCTCTCATATGCACCCGAAAGCGGTGAGTTTGCGAGGAGCATCCCCGCGGTTGCCGCGATGAGGATCAGCCCGCCACTGAACGTCTCGTTCTTGAGGAAGTCGGCGATACGCCGCCGCTCGACATTCGCGCTTAAGGGCTTAGCTCTTGCGGAAGCTTTCGTTTTCATCAGTGTGCACGAGTGTACCGTGCAAGCGCAGAGAGCGCTGCTACAACGATCGCGGTGCCTAGCAGCTGGAATCCGGATGGCTGATCACCGAGGAAGAGGACGCCACCAATGAGCGCAATCACCGGAACGAGCGTGCCAAACTGCGCGGTGGTGGTGGTTGGGATGCGCTTGGTCGCTTCAAGAAAGAGGATGAATGGTGCAGCGGCGCCGAAGATGCCAGTGGCGGCGGCAACCGCCCAGACCGAGAACTCGGTAGGAATCCCTGGATCACCACCCAGGATCACCACCCGGATGAAGAAGACTCCAGCAGAGGCGGCGCAGGCCACAAGGAGTTGAAGCGCTACGAGCGGGAGCACGGGCACCGTTCGAACGAGTTTTGCTGATACCAGGCCGTACGTGGCGGCACAGAGGAGTCCAAGGCCCGCGAATACGATCCCGAGCGGATTAAGCGTTCCCCCAAACGCGTCTCCTCCAATGACGAGTGCCACGCCGCCAATGGAGACGATCATCAGCACCGCAGCGGTCTTACTTACGCGCTCACCGAGAAACGGGAGTGCCAGCAGCGAGATGAGGACGGGATTCAGCGAAGAGACGAGCGCAACGAACGCGCCGCTCCTGAAGATGATGCCAATGTTGCCGAGCGTGTACGCGCCCCACGGCTCAATGAGGCCAGTAGTTGCGGCGCGAGCGAGGCCAGGGTGACGGAAGCCACCGAGTTCGCCGCGCAGCGCACCGATGGCGAGCAGCACAACGAATCCGATCGCAAGTTCCAGCACCAGGAAGGTGTCGTTCCCCATGCCTGAGGAGAGGACGTAGTCCGAGGTGGTCGCCCCAAGACCCCACGCGGCTGCAGAGCCGAGCGCAGCAAGGATGCCGACTGTTCGTCGGGAGACGCCGCGCGTTGCGCCTGCAGCGCCGCCCTGCTTCGTCACGCCTTCGGCGTGACCCAGTTCGGCATCTCGGCCTCAAAGACCGGGAGCGGAATCTGGCCGTGCCCAATGGCGTGATCATGGAACGACTTGATGTCGAACTTGGCGCCGTCGCGCTTCTCAATGGCCTTGCGCGTGCGCTGGATGGCGCGCTGCCCAACCTTGTAGCAGAGCGCCTGTGCTGGCCAGGCGATGTAGCGATCGGTCTCAATCTCGGCGTCCGTGCGTGGAAGGCCGACCGACTCCATGAACTCCACGCCCTTGTCACGCGTCCAGCCGAAGGCGTGGATGCCCGTATCAACGACGAGTCGTGCAGCGCGGTGCGCCTGGCCTTGCAACATCCCGAAGCGCTCCATCTCGTCTCGATAGAGACCGAGCTCGTCCGCGAGTCGCTCCGAGTACAGACCCCATCCTTCAACGTAGGCGTTCCCTGCAAGGTGCGAGGCGTGCTTGCGCAGGTCAGGGAGGAACTCGAGCTCCATCTCCAGCGCGATCTGGAAGTGGTGGCCTGGGATCGCTTCGTGATACGTGGTTGGCGCGAGCGCATGCAGGAAGCGCGACGGCAGGTCGTAGCCGTTCACGTAATACGTCCCTGGGCGCGAGCCGTCAGCCGCAGGGCTGAAGTAGTACGCCGCGGGTGCATCCTTCTCCTTAAACTCCTCGACCGCCTTGACGTCACAGCCAGCCTTCGGGAATCGTCCGAAGACCTTCCCTGCCGCCGCGTAGCCACGGTCAATGTCTTCCTTGATGCGCACGATCAGCGCCTCTTTGCTGACCGCCACGTTCTTCGGATCCGACTCTGCCGCATCGCGCAGCTTCTCAATGGAGCCACCGTGGCCGAGCTTCGTGGAGATGACCTTCATCTCTTCCTGAATGTCTGCCCACTCCTGGAGTCCAATCTCATGCAGCTCTTTTGGATCAAGG
>JAUMDJ010000060.1:0-2466 GCA_032121895.1 Chloroflexota bacterium
GTCGTTGGGCGAGCATGCGCGCAGCGGCGGGACTCTCCGCTGGATTCATCTTGGCGAATTCTGTGGCGGGACTCGCTGCACGGCCCGCATCACTCGACCTCCTTCCCTCCTCGCTGCCGCTCGCGCTCGCTGCTGCCGCTTTGGGTGGCGCAATCGGGAGCGAACTCGGCGCGCGGAGCGTAAGTCTGATTACGCTTCGGCGCCTCCTTGCCGCAGTGATGGCGATCGCGGCTGCCCGTCTCCTGGCTGGCTAGCAGGTCCCCTGCATGACGAGTCGGGTACCCTAGTCGTTACGCAGTTCGGTCACGGACTGCATAAGTAGATAGGTGGAGGTACTCGTGGCAGTAGCAACCAGAAGGCGCGGTGCATCAGCGCCGCGCGCAGCAGGGTCGGAGGCGGTGGCGGCAACGTTCACCAAGATCGCCCCAGCACGCGCAAAGCAGCTCTTTAACTGGAACCGCATCCTTGTCGTCCTTCACGGCATCCAAGCGGCGGTAATCGTGGCGATCAGCCCAACGGATGCGCTGGTTCGCTTCGAAGGGACCTACCCAGTCTCAAGCATCGTAGACGGCCAGTTCGCAGGATTCACACAGGGGAAAGAGCTCTTGTTTAGCTTCCCACTCGCGTATCTCGTTGCGGCCTTCTTCGGGCTCTCCGCGCTCGCCCATTTCCTTGTGGCATACCCGCTCCGCGAGCGCTACGAAGGTTGGCTCGCGCGCCAGTTCAATCCAATGCGCTGGGCTGAGTACGCACTCAGCTCCACGCTGATGATCATCGGCATTGCGTCGTTGAGCTTCATCACGGACGCGGGTGCGCTCGTGGCGATCGCTGTCTGTAACGCATCCATGAACCTCTTCGGCTGGTCGATGGAAGAGGCGAACATTGGGCGAAAGAACGTTCAGTGGAGCCATTACATCTTCGGCTGCATCGCGGGGATCGCGCCGTGGATCGCAATGTTCACCACGGTCGGGCTCTCGTTGGCGAACTGGCCAACGGGCACCGCGCCAAACGGCGGAAGCCTTGAAGACTTCAAGCCGGTGTTGATCACGATCTACGTAAGCCTCTTCGTGAGCTTCAATATCTTCGCCGTCAACATGGTGTTGCAGCGCTTGAAGGTTGGCCGCTGGGCGGACTACCTCTACGGCGAGCGAAGCTACATGATCCTCTCGCTCGTGGCGAAGACGCTCCTCGCCTGGCAGGTGTGGACCGGCGTCTTCATGCCAACGAACTAGTCGAACGAAACGCGCGCGAGGGGCTCCGTTCCGCCGCAGGGTGGGACGGAGCCTCACGCTTTTCTCGAGAGGCGTAGCATCCAGGGGTGAGTGCACGAATGCGAATCAGCGACGAACACCTTGCGCGTCTCTTTGGGGAAGAGTCGGATCGATTCGCGCGCGCACATCCACGCGCGGCACAGCTCGCTGCGCGTGCGAGCGGCAGTCTCGTTGGCGGAGTCCCCATGAGCTGGATGCAGCGGTGGGCCTCACCAGTTCCGCCGTATGCAGCATCTGCGCGTGGTGCAACGATCATGGACGTTGACGGACATCAGTACCTCGACCTTGCCCTCGGCGATACCGCCGCGATGGCCGGCCACGCACCAGCGCCACTCACGCGCGCGATCGCAGCGCAGCTCGAGAACGGTGCCACGACCATGCTCCCGTCAGAGGCGGCGATTGATGCGGCCGAAGAGCTGACGCGTCGCTTCGGTCTCCCGCTCTGGCAGCTCTGCCTTACCGCAACGGATGCGAACCGATTCGTCTTGCGGATCGCGCGTGCGATCACGCGGAAACCGAAAATCTTGGTTCACAACTGGTGCTACCACGGCACCGTTGATGAGACGTTCGCCATCGCAGCGCCTGACGGCAGCGCTGGAGTGGCGCAGGCTCGTCCAGGAAACACTGGGCCTCAGGTGGACCCGTCAATCACGACGCGCGTCGTAGAGATCAACGATCTCGTCGCAACGGAGGCGGCGCTCGCCGCTGGTGATGTTGCGGCCATCCTGATTGAGCCGGCGCTGACCAATATCGGCATCGTGCTCCCAGATCCTGGCTACCACGCCGCACTCCGAACCTTGGCCACAAAATACGGCGCACTCCTCATTGCAGATGAGACACACACCATTTCGTTAGGCCCTGGCGGCGCAACTGCCGCCTGGTCACTTCAGCCAGATCTTTTGGTGATCGGGAAGGCGATCGCTGGCGGCCTCCCTGGTGCCGCCTACGGGATGCGGCGAGAACTCGCGGAACAGATCGCTGCAGAGCTCAAGCGTGATGAGATCGACACCGGCGGCATCGGCGGCACGGTTTCTGGAAGTGTCCTCTCCGCCGTTGCAATTCGCACCACCCTCCGAGAGGTGCTCACCGACGACGCCTTCCCACAGATGATCGCCACCGCAAGCCGCTGGGCGGATGGCGTTGTGGAGGTACTCACACGCCACGACATCCCGTGGAGCGTCACACGCCTCGGCGC
>JAUMDJ010000061.1:0-5144 GCA_032121895.1 Chloroflexota bacterium
CTCAACAAGCTGCTGAAGCTCACGCCACTCCGCGCCGCATTCAGCATGAACATGCTCGCGCTGGTTGATGGCCAGCCGCAGACGCTCTCACTCAAGTCAGTGCTGCAGCACCACATTGAACACCGCCGCATCATCGTCCGCCGCCGCACCGAGTTTGAACTGAAGAAGGCACAGGAGCGCGCACACATCCTGGAAGGCCTGAAGATTGCGCTGGACAACCTTGATGCAGTGATCAAGACGATCCGCGCCGCCGCAGATGTGGATGTTGCGCGTGAGCAGTTGATGACCAAATTCAAACTGAGCGAACTGCAGGCGCAGGCGATCCTTGACATGCGCCTCGCGCGGCTCGCTGCTCTCGAGCGCAAGAAGATTGAAGATGAGTACCTTGAAGTGCTTGCCCTCATTAAGGAGCTACAAGACATCCTGGCCAATCCGAAGCGCGTCTCCAAGATCATTGCGGCGGAGTACGCGAAGATGAAAGAGAAGTTCGGCGACAAGCGCCGCACGCGGATCGCTCAAGACGCAACCCGCGAAATGTCTGACGAAGATCTCATTGCCGACGAAGATGTGGTGATCACGATCAGTGGTCGTGGCTACATCAAGCGCCAGCCGCTCACTGCATACCGTCAGCAGCACCGCGGCGGCAAGGGTGTGCGCGGCATGACCACGCGTGAAGAGGATGCGGTGAAATCACTTCAGGTTGCAAATACCCACGACTGGGCCTTCTTCTTCACGAATAAGGGTCGCTGCTTCAGCACCAAGGTGCATGAGATTCCAGACGCATCACGTCAGAACAAGGGGATTCCGATCGTCAATCTCCCTGGAGTCCAGGTTGAGTCTGGTGAGGTGCCGGTTGCAACGGTCATCTTGCAGAACTTCAGTGCGGGTGGCTACCTTGCCTTCTCCACGAAGAAGGGTGTGATTAAGAAGACAGCGCTCGAACAGTTTGAGAAGGTGCGCTCGTCGGGAATCATCGCGATCACCCTTGATAAGGGTGATGAGCTTGCGCAAGTGATCCCAACATCTGGTGAAGATGACATTGTGCTCGCCACGCGACAGGGTCGCATCTGCCGCTTCCATGAGAAGGAGGCGCGACCGATGGGACGCGCCGCTGGCGGTGTCATTGGCATCCGCATCGCTCGACAGGGAGATCTTGTGGTGGCCGCGGCGGTGGTGGAGCCTGGAGCCGACCTCCTCGTCCTCACCGAGACCGGCTTTGGAAAGCGGGTCCCAGTTGGAGCATTCAGCCGCAAGCACCGCGGCACCCAGGGCGTTCGGCTCATCCCTCTTGAGGGTCGAAAGACTGGACCTGTAGTCGCCGTCCGCCAGGTGAGTGAGGCGGACGAAGAGGTCATCCTGATCAGCGCCGAGGGACAGGTGGTGCGCACGAAACTCGAATCGATCGCCACCCGTAATGACGGCAGCTCCCAGGGCGTGCGCGTCATGTCCCTCCGTGAGGGGGATAAAGTGGCGGGGATCGCCGCCTTCCGCACGGGGCTAGCAAAGCGCGACGCCGACGGCGAGAATGAGGAGGCCCCTGAGGGGGAGGCCAGTCCCCCTCGCGCGAAAGCTGCAAAGGTCACGGCCAAGGCGGCACCTAAGACCGTATCCAAAGGGAAGGCGAAGCCAGCGGCTAAGGTGAAGGCGAAGACGGCTAAGGCGACAACGACGAAACCTACCAAGCGGCGATAGGGATCGGAGGACGGCGATGAGGGCAGATTCGATCGACGTCTATACGGGGAACGCGAACCCGGAACTTGCAAGCAAGATTGCGCGCTATCTCGGCCGTGAGCTCGGCAAGGCCGAAGTGTTCGCCTTTGCCAACGAGAACATCTTCGTCAAGATCCTTGACAACGCGCGTGAGAAAGACGTCTTTCTTGTTCAGCCAACATCGCGCCCAGTGAGCACCTCCATCATGGAGTTGCTGATTATGATTGACGCATTCAAGCGCGCATCGGCTGGGCGCATCACCGCCGTCATCCCCTACTACGGGTACGGACGCTCAGATAAGAAAGACCAGCCGCGCGTACCAATCACCGCCCGACTCGTGGCAGACATGTTGCAAGTTGCTGGCGCAAATCGAATCCTCACCATGGACCTCCACCAAGGACAGCTGCAGGGATTCTTCAACGTCCCGGTTGACGAGCTCACCGCGGTGCACATGCTCTCCAACTACATTCGGCAGAAGGGGACGGAGAACCTTGCGGTTGTGACCGACCTCGGCTTTGCGAAGCGCGCACGAACCTTTGCGGAACTCCTTGATGCGCCGCTCGCGATCGTTGAGAAGCGACGCGAAGGGAATGATGATCATGCTGAGGTCCTCAACGTCATCGGCGACGTGAAGGGGAAGCGCGTCGTGATTGTTGACGACGAGATTGACACGGGCGGAACGTTGACAGAGACCGTACGCGCCATTGAGAAGGCCGGCGCGATTGAAGTGATTGCATGCGCAACGCACGGTGTCTTCTCTGGCCCCGCCATTGAACGCATCGATGCATCATCTGTCCAAGAGGTGATCGTCACCGACTCCATTCCAATGCCTGCTGGAGTGAGCAGCCCGAAGATTAAGCGCCTCTCCTCTGCTCCACTCTTCGGCGAAGCGATCAAGCGCATCCATCTCGGTGAATCCGTCGGGGCGCTCTTCGGCAAAGAGGCATCCATGGCTGAAGAGATGGTCTTCTGGGACGGCGAACATGCTGGCCTTCCGTCAACAACGAACGGGAACGGCCGCGCGGCGATAGGAGCCGCGGGCGCAAAGCGACGCGCGAAGTAGTCATGACACTGAAGCTGCACCGGCCAGATGAGCGTGGCGTGATCACCTCACACGCACCAGAGAAGCGCGCAGATTGGCGCGCCACCCTGAAGAGTCCGCGCTGGAACGCTGCACCACTCAAGAATCCTGAAATGAATCCAACGAGTCGCCCTGCAAGCGTCGCCTACTGGCTCGTGCTCGGCGTCATTACGTTTGGAATCCTGATGCTGGGGTACGGCTCCGGCTTCTGGCGCTAAGGCCCACTCGTGGTGTTCGGCTTCCTCTCACGTCTTGTTGACTCCAACGACCGCGAGCTCAAACGGCTCGCGCCAATCCTCGACGCCGTCAACGCCCGTGCCGACGAGATGGAGTCGACAAGCGCCGAAGAGATTCGCGGACGCATGGAGGCAATCGCAGCAGACGTGCGAGCGCGAAGTGGCGACGATCAGAAACAACGACTTGAAGAGGTGCTCCCAGAGATCCTGGCCGCCGCTCGCGAGGCGGCGAAGCGCACGATCGGTCTACGCCCGTACGACGTGCAGATCCTTGGCGCGATCGTCCTTCATCAAGGGAAGATTCCAGAGATGCGCACCGGCGAAGGGAAGACACTCGTTGCTCCGCTCGCCGCT
Organism: Chloroflexota bacterium; assembly: GCA_032121895.1. GTDB lineage: Bacteria > Chloroflexota > Limnocylindria > Limnocylindrales > Limnocylindraceae > Limnocylindrus. The sequence continues at coordinate 3,382 of JAUMDJ010000061.1, forward strand.
GCCGCAAACGCCCTCACAGGCGACGGCGTACACGTCATCACCGTCAACGACTACCTGGCGCGGCGCGACGCGCAGTGGATGGGTCCGCTCTTCTCCTTCCTCGGCATCTCACTCGGCGTCATCACCCACGACGCCTCGTATCTCTACGACGCTGAGTTCAGCAGTGGCGAAGAGCGCACGGCGCGCCTACGCCCCGTCACACGCAGGGAGGCGTACGCCGCGGACGTAACCTATGGCACGAACAATGAGTTCGGCTTTGACTACCTGCGAGACAACATGGTCACCGAACTCGAAGCTCGGGCGCAGCGTGGTCACGCCTTTGCGATCGTGGACGAGGTCGACAACATCCTCATTGACGAGGCCAGGACGCCACTCATCATCAGCGGTCAGGCTGCCGAATCGCAGGACCTCTATCAAGTCTTCGCAAAGCTCGTCCCTCGTCTGAAGGAGCGTCCCGCCGGCACCCTTGAGGGGGGTGACTACTTTGTTGACGCGAAAGATAAGGCGGTATCACCAACCGAAGAGGGTGTTGGGAAGATTGAGAAGGCGCTCGGCGTAGAGAACCTCTACAGCGGCGACCCGCTGATGGCCCGACACTTTGAGTCTGCCCTTCGTGCCCACGCACTCTTCAAGCGCGACCGTGACTACATCATTGAAGAGGGTGAGATTGTCATCGTTGACGAATTCACAGGACGCAAGATGCCAGGCCGGCGCTGGTCCGAAGGGCTCCATCAAGCGGTTGAGGCGAAAGAGGGGCTCCGCGTCCAACGTGAATCCGTCACGATGGCAACGATCACGTTCCAGAATTACTTCCGTCTCTACAAGAAGCTCGCCGGCATGACGGGAACCGCCATGACCGAAGCGGAAGAGTTCAGCAAGATCTACAGCCTTGAAGTCACCTCAATTCCAACGCATCGACCGATGGTCCGCGTGGATGAGCCGGACCTTGTCTACCGAACCGTTCGCGCAAAAGATGCCGCGATCGTTGCGCACATCAAAGAGCGGAGCGCGGCCGGCCAGCCGGTGCTCGTCGGCACCACCTCTGTTGAACGCTCGGAGCACCTCGCCGCAATGTTGAAGCGCGAGGGTATTGCGCACAACGTCCTCAACGCGAAGCAGCACGAGCGCGAAGCGCCGGTGGTTGCGCAGGCGGGGCGACCGGGAACCGTCACGATCGCCACCAACATGGCCGGTCGTGGCACGGACATCAAGCTCGGAGGAGACCCAGCGGGGCTCGCCTCTGAAGCACTCCGCGTGAAGGGGCTCAACCCGGCAGAGGTGGAGCCGGAGATTTACGCCGCGGCACTGGCAGAAGCAGAACGCGCATGTGCATCCGAGCGCGAGGTTGTGCTTGCGGCGGGTGGCTTGCGCATCGTTGGCACCGAGCGACACGAGTCTCGCCGTATTGATAACCAGTTGCGCGGACGAGCGGGGCGACAGGGCGACCCTGGCTCCTCGCGTTTCTACCTCTCCCTTGAAGATGATCTGATGAAGCGCTTCGCTGGCGAACGTGTGGTTGGTTTGATGGATCGACTCGGCTTTGACGAGAGCCAGGCGCTTGAATCTGCAATGGTGAGCCGCACCATTGAGGGGGCGCAGACGCGCGTCGAGGGCTACAACTTTGATATTCGAAAGCGCGTCGTGGAGTTTGACGATGTGATCAACATGCAGCGCGCAACGGTCTACGGCGAACGCGATCGCGTTCTGCGCGGTGAAAACCTCACCCTCACCATTCAGGATGCGCTGCACGGCGAAGTGCGCGC
>JAUMDJ010000062.1:0-4226 GCA_032121895.1 Chloroflexota bacterium
AGCTACGACGCGGAGCTCCGCCGAGAGGTGGCCCTTCTGCGCGAGGCGCTCCTTCGCTACGGCCAGGGGGCTGCCGCCTCCGCATAGCCTGTGGATATCTGGTGGAGAAGTGGTGGAAACACCGCCTTCTCGCACGGGGGGCGTGAGCGCCTGAGGACACGATGTGGAGAACCGGCCTAGGGTTCCCCCCAGCCTCTCCCGAGAAACGGTGGGGTTTACGCGCACCGGGGGTGCGTGGTTCACACTTCAGGGGAGGTTCCCCACGGTTCCTGGACGAGGGTTTACGCGTAGGCTCCACAGGTTCCACACTACGAATACGGCGGTGACGGGTTTAAAGAGATAAGACACTATTAGCAAGACGCCCAGAGGGGGGCATGTGGAGGAGTTGAAATGAAGCTATCGGTGATTCAAGAGAACCTGGCGCGCGGCCTGGCGGTTGTCGGTCACGGTGTGGCCTCTCGGAACACGCTTCCGATCCTCTCGAACGTCTACCTCGGCACCGAGGATGGCGGACTCCGCCTTGTGGCGACAAACCTCGAGATCGCGGTGACCCACTGGGTTCCCGCCAAGATTGAAGAGAAAGGTGCAACAACGATCCCAGCACGCCTCCTCAGCGACGTGGTGAACGGGCTCCCGAACGAGAAGATTGATATCTCGCTTCTCCCGGATGGCCGCGTTCACTTGAAGTGCGGTCGCAGCGCATCACACCTTCGCGCAACACCCGCCGATGACTTCCCCCAGGTTGGCGCCGCCGGGGAGCGCGTAACGGCGCGGATCTCACAGAAAGAACTGCGCGCCGCACTCGACTCAACCGTGTTTGCCGCCGCAGGCGACGAAGCGCGACCGATCCTCACCGGTGTCCTAACAAGTTTCACCGGCGAGAAGGCAACCTTTGCCGCCGCGGACAACTACCGCATCGCAGTAGCTGGCGCCGCACTCGCGGAGGCGGCACCCGAGACAAGCATCATCGTGCCCGCACGCGCGTATGCTGAACTCCTCCGCCTGCTGTCAGACGTTGATGACCTGGTTGAGATCACGTTGACGCCGGCGAAGAACCAACTGCAGTTCAAACTAGGCGACACTATGTTGGTCAGCCGCCTCATTGACGGACAGTTCCCACCGTTCCAGCAGGTAATCCCAACATCCCACACCACAAAAGTAACTATTGTGCGCGATGACTTCTTGCGCGCCGTTCGCCTTGCGCAAGTGGTCGCCGACGCGTCGGCACACATCGTGCGTTTCGCCATCACGCCTGAGGGGGGTGGCGCAATTGACATCACCGCCGCCGCAGATGTTGGAGACCATGCCGCGCACGTCGAGGCGAAGGTTGAAGGCGAAGGGACAACCATCGCGTTCAATGCGAAGTACCTTGTGGATGTCCTCTCCCGCGTTGAGGCGGACCAGTTCTCACTAGAGCTCACCGGACCGATCGCACCAGGGCTGCTTCGCCCGCTTGACGGGCGCGACTACCTCCACGTTGTGATGCCGGTGCGCACCCCCTCCTGACCAAGCGGCGCCGCACACCGCGCGGCCCACACGCACGTGAACCGAAGGAGAGGAGTGGACGAAAGTGATTGAGCGCGTGCGTCTCCAACAGATTCGAAGCTGGACCGCCGGAGAGATCCGCTTCTCTGCGGGCCCTCAGATCCTCTGGGGGGCGAATGGCGCTGGGAAAACCACCGCTGTCGAAGCACTCCTTGTGGCGGCCACCGGCCGCTCGCATCGCGCCGGCGCCCTCCGCGAACTTGTGCAAGAGGGGGCGGGCAGCGGTTCGTTTACCGTCACGCTTCGAGACCCACGTGAGGCGCAGGACGACCCGCTTGCGGCAACCACACTCGCTGCAGAGATTGGTCGCGCGGACCGCACCCGGTATCTCGTAAACGGCACCGCGCGAAGGAGCGAGACGCTGGGCGAGAAGCTCAGGGTCGCCGCCTTTGTTCCGGAAGAGACGGGGCTCGTCGTTGGGGCCCCCTCCATACGCCGCGCCGCGTTGGACCGAATGGCTATCCAGTGGAAAACCGGCTACCGCGCCACACTCACCAGATATGAGCGCACACTCAAACAGCGCAACCGGCTCTTGAAGGACGCACTTGAGAGCGACGGTGCCGAGCGCCGTGCGATCAGCGCAGAGATGAAGCCATGGACCGAACTCCTGATTACTAGCGGCGCCGAGATTGTCGCGGCCCGCAACGAACTGCTCCGCGCACTCGCAGGCCCACTCACGGCCGCGCACCGCGAGGTTGCCCCCACAGAGGGAGACCTCACCGCCCACTATGTTTCACGTGAGGGGCACCTCTTGGATGACGACGCGGATGCCGCCGCCGCCCGGCTGCACAGATCGTTTGAAGAAACTGCGGAGAGCGAGGGCTATCAAGGGCACACACTGGTCGGCCCACACCGTGATGACTTGATGTTTAAGGCTGACGGGAAAGATCTCGCGCTGATTGCATCGCGCGGACAACAGCGAAGCCTGCTGCTCGCACTTCTCTTTGCGGAGATTGAGCTGTTGACTACAGATCGTGGCGAGCCGCCCCTTCTTCTGCTTGACGACGCGTTCTCTGAACTCGATCCTGAGCGACGCGATCATCTGGTGCAGCGCCTCGTCGCACTCCCGCAAGCCATCATCACAACCACCACACTCAGTGATCTCGCCCCACGGCTCGTCGCAGCCAGCGTATGCCAAGAGGTGGTTCGGGGTCCGCGCGGAAGTGAAGTGAAACATGAACGATAAACGTCAACGGAAAGGGAAGCCGCAGAAGCTAAGCACGCTCATTCCAGAAGCGGCGCGTGCGCTTGGTTTTCAAGAAGAGCTTGAGCTCTCTCAGCGCGCTCGCGTCTTTCACGAGCTCCTTATGCAGATTGCGCCACACCTTGCGCCACACTGCCGACTCACGGCGGGGAGCGAAGGCGGCCGACTCGCGATTGAGGTTGACGACCGCGCAACCGCACAAGAGCTCCATCTACGTAGCGCCGAGATTGCCAGCGCCTATTCGAGCTACCCAGGCGGCGCGCGCGCAATCGGGCTAACCGTGCGCCTCGGACAGGGCAACGACGATACCGAGCGACACTAGGCGTATCCTCAGCGCAATGAACGACAGCCTTCGAACAACTAACGCGCAACCAACCCTCCTGGTTGGCTCGGCAACCGTGGTCACCGCGGGTGACCGCGCACTTCTGCTGCGCATGCCGACGAGCCCCACAACCGCACGCACGCTCGGTGCACGCGCAGTTCTACTCTCTGCGCCAGGATCGAACACATCTCAACTCAAAGCTGCAGCCGAGCACGCGCTAAACCTTTTTGACCAAGGTGAAGGAGGTGCCGGCGAGCGAGCGCGCAACATCATCGTTGCGCTCCGCAAGCAGCTCGGGGAACAAAGTGAGGCCTGCATGGTCGGCCTCCTTCGGCGCGAAGCATGGGCTGCATCTAGCGGAAACCTCACCGCCGTCGCTTCGCTTCTCCGCGAAAGTCGACATGTCACTGTCTTACTCCCCTCTGGCGCGCCGGGTGCATCAACTGAAGCCGCGCAGCGACAAGGAGTTACCACTGGGCGTGTTGCACTTGCACCTGGTGATCGAATCGCGCTTGCGGCCAGCGAAGAGGAGGGGCGAGCACTTTTGAAGCGTCGGCCAGGGTCGGCAAGCGACGGAGCAGAGCTTGCACTCCTCCTTGCAAGCGAAGAGCCTGCACCACCACCACTGCGCAGCGCCTCGCAAACAAGCGACACACTCTTGGCAGTTCCCGCGGACAACATTGCCCAGGCTAAAGCGCGGGCACGCGCGAGATGGGAAGAGGGGAACGACGAGCGGAGTGAACTCATCGCCGCCGCGCTGCCGCCAAAACCAGAGGCGGATCGCCGCCGTCCGGAACACCCAACGGAGCCGTACACCCCAATTGATCGAGCCGCCCAAGAGGTGCTCGCCGAGCGCCGAGGCGGCGGCGCGCGCGGCGGGGTGTCAACACGCGGTCCAGCGGCTCGCGTGGCTCAACCAAGTCGTGATGCAAGAAACCGCGAGGCGATCCGCCGAGCCGCACGCGCACGCGCGGAGCGCAGCCCCGGAGCTGAGCCAGAGATTGAGCGCTCCCGCGCTGAGCGTGGGTCCACACCCCCTTCGCGGCTCCACACTGCGGCGAGACGGCTCATTAGCGCAGCTGAGAGGCGCTTCCCGTGGGCTGCCTCTCGAGTGCCAGAACCTAGCCTAGATATTGAACGTAGACGTGAGGTGTC
>JAUMDJ010000063.1:0-4474 GCA_032121895.1 Chloroflexota bacterium
CGGCGGGCGGGAAAGAAGATGCCGAACGAGCCCGTGCCGTCTTTCGAGACCTTCGCAGCGCAGGCGTGCTGATCACGTTGACCGTGGTCGCTGAGCTCTTGCGCTCTGCGATCCCACTCTCAGCGACTGACCCCGCCTACGCGACCACGGCGTCGCTCACCGCGGGCGTTGCCCTCTCCCTCTCCCTCATCGTCCTCGCCTCAATTGGCGCATTCCCCTTTCATCACCGCTTGGTACGCATCTTTGACTCCCTTCCGATTGTTGGGTCGCTCATGGTGGGCGTGTGGATCCCCGCAGCGATCACCCTCATCATCTTCAGCGAACTCTCACTGCTGATCTCGGCGGTGAGTGATCCGATTGGCGGCGCGGTTCTTCCGATCCTGGTGGTAACTGGTGCGTTCACCATGCTCTTCGGGGGTATCTCCGCGCTCCTCCATGACGACGTTGGAGAGGTCCTCGGCTTCTTCGCCGTTGGCAGTAGTGGTTGGCTCGCGCTCGGACTTGCCGCGGTGATCGCGAGACCCTCCACCCTTGCGCCACATGAGCTCGTGATCCCCGCAACGCTCGTCATCTCACTCTTTGGAATCTGGCGTGCCGCCATTCGGCGCCGCTACGACCTCGTCTCGCTCCAGGATTTGACTGGGTGGGCTCGACACACGAGCGCAATCGGACTCGTCTTGCTCGGGGTGATCGTTGCGGTAATTGCGGTGCCGGGGAGTGCACTCTGGTCGGCCCGCGCGGCCGTGATCGGCGCGAGCGGGAGTGCAATCACCATCGTCGTTGCGCTTGCCGGTGCTGTCGCACTGGTCGCAGCGGTGCTCCGAGTCCTGCTTGTTGGACTCTCACAGAAGAGTCGCGATGTGGAGCGGACTGAGGTCCGTAGGGTGACTCACCCCGTCACCATTGCAATGCTCGCTGGGACGATCTTGATTGCGGGTGCTGCCGCAGGCCTCATTAATGTTGAATCTGCCGCCTCTGAGCTGCTGCGTCCGGCACCTGAGGCGACGGTGGTGCCAGGAGATCTCCCCTAGCAACTACTCCTCGTCGGAGAGCACCCAGTCGTCAACGCCACGTGTGTACTCCACAAGCTCACCCGGCGTGAACCAGAGGGCGATCTCCGCGGCTGCGGTCTCCGGTGCATCGGATGCGTGGATAAGGTTCTTCGCCGTCTCGAGGCCGAAGTCGCCTCGGATCGTCCCCGGTGCCGCTTCGTGCGGCTTCGTCGCACCGACCATTGAACGCACAACGGTGATGGCGTTCGGCCCTTCAAGGACGAGGGCAACGACTGGCCCCGACGTGATGAAGTCAACAAGCCCGGCAAAGAATGGTCGGGCCGCGTGCACCGCATAGTGCGTCTCGGCGAGCTTCTTGCTCACAGGCATCAACTTCATCGCAACGATCTTCAGACCGCGATCCTCAAAGCGCGAGATGACGCGACCAGCAAGGAGTCGCTGGACGCCATCTGGCTTGACGAGGACGAGGGTGCGCTCTGACTTCATGGTGAGAGCCTAGCCGATCACCGCGTTCGGGGCTGAAGTAGTGATGGGTCAAGGTCGCCTCGCGCCGCCGCGCGTCGGAGTGCCGCGACCGTCGTTCGAGGCGCGGAGAGGCCAACCCGGAAGCCGCCAACCTTGGTGAGGCGGCGTGCGACACGGAGAAGATCGGCTGGGCGCACGCGCATGATCTCGGCGAGGAGATCTGGGAGCTCTTGTGGTGATCGACGGAGGAGACGCTGGCTCGCATGCCACTCCGCGAGCCCTCGCGGGTCATCCGCTGCGCGCTCGAGACGCCCTGCAAGATAGGCGCGTGCGCGCTCAATCTCTCCCTCGCTCGGCACTTCGCGCGCGACACGACGAAGTGCCGCCGTCACCAACTGCAGCGCGGGGATCACCTTTGACGGGTCGGCGCCGCCGGCAACAATGAAGGCACCCGCATCTGCGTACTCAACGCTGCTCGTACTGATGTCGTAAACCAGGCCACGCTCTTCGCGAAGTTCAAGGAAGAGTCGACTCGCAGAACCGTCGCCAAGGATCGTGGAGAGGAGCTCAAGTGCTGGTGCATCTGGATCCTCTCGCCGCAGCGCGGGGAGGCCAAGGGCGAACTGTGCCTGCTCACCATCTCGGATCTTGGCAACGATCCCCTCGCCGCGCGCGGGGATACGCGTCAACGCGGTGCGGCCGCTTACCTTACGCGGCGGGGTGGCTTGCGCTCCGAGTGATGCGCGCACGGCTCGAGCGACCGCCTGCGCGTCAGCGAGGGTGAGGTCACCCGCGATCGCGAGGGTGGTTGCCCCGGGCGTGTAGGTGCGCGCATGAAAGCGAGTGACCGCTTCATGCCGAAGTGCACGGACCTCAGTAGGTCGTCCTGCGATCTCTCGTCCAAGTGCATGCACGCCAAAGAGAGCACGATCCAACGCCGTCCCCGCCTGTTCGCTCGGATCATCGTCGTATGAGCGAATCTCTTCAATCACGATCTGACGCTCAATGAGCATGTGCTCTGGGTGCAGGAGTGGTGCAAGCGCCACCGCGCCGATCAGCCGTGCCGCTTCCACCGCAACGGCTTGAGGAACATGGATCCAGTAGATCGTGCTCTCTCGATCAGTCCCCGCATTTGACGTTGCCCCAAGCGACTCCATGGCGTGGGCGAGAGCGGCGGAGTTTTCTGCGCCAGGAATTCCGCGAAAGCAGAGATGCTCAAGAAGGTGTGCCGCTCCGCGCTCCGACGGGCGCTCGTGTCGTGAGCCTGCACCGATCGCAATGGCAATCGCAACACTTCGTGCCGCTGGCGTGTGGATGAAGACCGACGATTTGAGGGAGCCCCCGCGAAGCGCGCGGGAGCGAGGGGCGCGGTGTTTCAGGAGTCGCTACGCCCAGGCTCCGAAGCGTCGGAGGCGGCGTCAGCACTCGGCCACGCCTGCGTTGGAAGTTCAATCTGCACGTACTCTTCTCCACGATACTCAAGCCAGGTTCGCACTGGCTCACTTCGCGGGATGGTCGCACCGGCGCGGTACTCAATCTCCACGACGGCGTCGTTACTACGCAATGTGTACCGAAGGTGGCCCGGCTCAGAGAGGTCAAACTCGACGCTCTGGAATGCGTCCACATTGATCGTGATGGTGAGCGGCGTGAAGATGGAGGAGATATCTGGGTCGTCGCCAAGGACCTCCTCGACCCAGCCCACCCCTCGCGCGATGAGCTCCCCCCCGACGCGGTGCTCATAGGCAACGGTCTGCCGAAGAAGGGGGCGGAGGACGTTCGCCTTATCCGCGCGCAGGATCGCAAGTCCTCGATTCACAAAGAGGCCGGGGGCCTGCTCGTCGTGGTCATGATCCATGAGAGGGAGAGCCTAGCGCAGCCGCCTTCGTGCCGCGAGCACGCGCCCGCCGATCCCCCGCCCCGCCTATCATCGGCTCGTGCGCTACGCCATTGATCTAGGGAACAGCGCCGCGAAGGTCGGCTACCTCCGCGAAGGCGCCCTCGTCTCGCTGCGCGTCGCCTCCCCCGCTGACCCCCGTGATGCCAGCGCCTGGCGCGGCGTCGCTGAGACGCTCCTCGACCTCGCCGTGAGTGAAGGGGGTGCCGCCACCGAACTCGTCGTTGGGAGCGTCGTCCCCGACGGCACCGCGGCGCTCCGCGACGTTGCCACGGCGCGAACGATCGCAGTTGACGTGCTTCGAAGTGGGGATCTCCCACTCGTCTCCCGCCTTGAGGAGCCTGACCGGATCGGCGTCGATCGCGCCCTCGCCGCCTGGTTCACGTATGCGCAACACGGTGTGCCGAACCACCGCGGTGCGATTGCGGTGACGCTCGGTACGGCGCTCACACTGACCTGCGTCAGCCGAGCGGGTGAGCTTCTCGGTGGCGCAATCGCCGCATCGCCACTTCTCGCCGCGCGTGCACTCGCGAGTGGAACCGCTGCACTTCCTGAAGTCACCCTTTATGACGAGAGTCCAGAGGTCCCAGGACCGATCGGTTCATCAACAGAGAGCGCACTCGCGTCCGGTATTCTGCGCAGCACCCGTGGCGGACTCGTGGCGCTAATCAACGAGAGCGTTGCCGAGATGGAGCGACGCGATCCGGGATCACCAGTGCCTGCCATCAGCCTCACGGGCGGCGCGGCAACTGCGGGCTGGAGTGCGAGCATCCGCGCCGATCTGCGTGACCCCGATCTTGTGGTGCGTGCACTCCTCGCACTGCCACGGAGCGTCCGCACATGAGCGGGGCACCAACGAATGCGAACGGACCGCTGAGCGGTCGACTGATCATCCTCGGCATCACCGGATCAATTGCCGCATTCAAGGCTCCAGAGATTGTTCGTGCACTGCGCGCTGCGGGCGCGGACGTCCAAGCACTGCTCACGCCAGCCGCAACACGATTCGTCTCACCACTCACGCTGCGCACACTCACCAGCCACGCGGTGGATGCCGATCTCCTTGACCTGCTCCCGGATGGTCGCATCGGTCATATCGTTGCCG
>JAUMDJ010000064.1:0-1985 GCA_032121895.1 Chloroflexota bacterium
CATCGGCCACTCTTGAGATTGAGTTGCACAATTCCGCTTGCCCGAACGCTTGACGATCCGCTTCGTACGGAGGTGAAGTCGCCACCTATGTAGAGGGTTCCTCGTGCAGCATCCACGCGCATCGCGTTCACATCTGCAACCCCGCCGTCAGATCGTAAGAACGATGCGAACGAAGTCCATGTACCTGTGGCTGGACTTCGACTCGCCAGCCCTTGTACCGCGCGTCCTCCCGCCCGAGTCAACCGCTCCCCTGCAACCAGAAGTGCACCGTTCGGGAGCTCAACCATGGAGGTCACCACGCCCCTCCAGTCGCCTCCTGCGCCAGAGCTCAGATTGGTCCAGCGCTCGCCCGATCCACCCGTTGAGCCGTCCCCACAGGAATCAAAGGTTGGCACCGCTTCAACCGGGAATGGTTCAGGGTTCGCGCGCAGCGCTGCAGCCAGACCCGCACCGGTGCCACCAGCGATCGCCTGGGCTGAGCTAGGAGCTGGAGCGTCAAGCAGGTCAATAAGATTGATTGCAAGATCATCTGCATAGTTGCCAGGTGTTCCCATCCCGTTTGCAGTCACGGCAATTGTGACGCCAAGCTCAGGGATTCGTCGCAGGGTGGTGCTTGCGCCGCTATATCCACCTGTGTGCCCGTAGGTTCGCAGCGTACCGAGCCAGCTTCGATCCATCATCGACCCCACCGTGTATGACCACGGGAGGCCCGTCAGGTTTGCAATTCCGTTGATGAGTTGCGTCTGACTCCCTTCTAATAGCCTGTCACTCCAAAGAAGTTCACCGAACGTTGCAAGATCGCGTGGCGTAGCAAAGAGATCGCCCGCGCCGCGCAAGATTGCTGCCGCGGAGCGAGTCGGCCCCCAGCCGGACTGTCCAAACGGTCGCATTTTTCCACGTGACCAGATGTGCGTACGCGACGCACCAGCAACTGGACCGAACGCGGTCTCTTTCAGTCCAAGCGGTTTGATGATTAACTCCTGTAGTAGCTCACGCCAGCTCACACCCGTTGCCTTCTCCGCCGCAAGCGTGACCAAGGTGAAACTAGAGTTGGAGTAATCAAAGTCGCCAATCTCTCCACGCGGCAGCAGGTTCTGAACGGCAGTCTTCGGGCCAACCTTGCCGTTCGGATGCTGAATCAGCCAGCTCATCCGCGTGTACTTGTCTGTAAGCCAGTCACTCATCCCACCTTCATGACGCAGCAGATCCTCGATGGTCGCCTCGGGGCGAACGTCGGCAAATGGAACAAGTGACGCGGCACGTGTACTGAGCGGCATCACGCCACAGGCATCGAGGAGTAGCGCAAGCGCTGCAGTGAACGGCTTACTCACGCTGGCAAGTGCAAAGGGTGTGGCTGGCGTCACCCTTCGGCCGCTGTTGCTATCCGCAACGCCACTGACCGCTGACGCCTCTCTGCCATCATCCCAACGGAGCGCAACGGAAAGTCCCGGATAGCGAGTGCGACGGTTCTCTCGCCAGGTTGAAACGCGCTCTTGGATTCTCTCTTCAAGGCCAGGATCAATAGGGCGAGAGGGCGGAAGGGGGACGGGGCGCGCGGCACAGGCCTTCCAGCCTCCGCTCGCTGCCACTGCGGGGTTTGGCGTGCCGAGCTGCGCGGAGAGCCCCCCGGCGACCAAGAGGAGGGCGAGCGTTATACGGGCGATGCGGATCATTCCCTGATTGTGATGGAACGGCGACGCCAACGCAGGTGGGAAGTTACCTAACTCCCTGATTCGCGCACGATCATCCCCGCCGCCACGGTGCGGTTCGTGGACTCGTCCACAAGGATGAAGGCGCCGGTCTGGCGGTTTGCTAGATACGGATCGACAAAGAGTGGCTTGGTGGAGCGGAGGCGGATGCGGCCGACCTCGTTGAGGGCGAGGCCCTCTACCCCTTCCACGCGATGGAGCGTGTTGATGTCAATGCGGTAGTCAATCTGCTTCACCACCGCGCGTGCCCAGCGCGTGGTGTGCTTGATCGCGTAG